>JAAEPF010000016.1 GCA_024222295.1 Actinomycetes bacterium | reverse complement strand
CTCGAAGGCCACGGCGCTCCAGCCGGTGTCGACGGCGGCGGTGTGGCTGGCCAGCAGCGTGCTGCCGTTGGGCAGCTGGTAGGTGCCCGCGTCCACCGCCAGCCAGGACACGGTCTCGGTGGTGTGGCTGCCGTCCTTGTAGTCCCACTCGTCCATGGCCCACTCGAAGCCGTTCCCGCCCACGTTGCGCACGCGCATGGTGGTGGGGTCAGCGCCGTTGATGGTGAGCGGACCCATCACCACCACGGGGTCGAAGTAGAGCTTCGTCAGCTGCACCGGGTGCCATTGGTTGGCGGAGTGGTCGTCGGTCTCGCGGCCGAACTCGCTGTTGTTGGAGCGGCTGGTCACGAGCCAGCGGAAGGCCAGCACCGCGAGGTCGGTGCCGTCGTCGATGATGACGGTGACGTCGAAGATGCCGGCCTCGGCCACCACCCCCGCGATCACCCCGGTCACCGGATCCATCTCGAGGCCGGGAGGCAGGCCGTTGGCCACGAAGCCGATGGGATCCCCGTCCGGATCACGGGCCTCGATGGTGAGCTCGATGGCGTCCCCCACCCGGTTGAACTGCTCGGGCGGGGCCACGGCGCGGGGCGCTCCGGTCGTGACGATCTGCACCACCGCGGAGACCGAGGGCACGCCCGCCGCGTCGACCGCGAAGAGCATCCAGAAGCCCGGCGTGAGCACGTTGACGTTGTTGTGCAGGCTGAGCGCGTAGGTGCCCGCCGCCGTCTCCTCGAAGGACACCGGCAGGTAGCGCTGGTCGGTGTTCATCGTGTGGGTGGTGGCGGACATCTTGATGAGGCTCCAGTGCGGAACCCCGGGCGTCGCCGTGAAGGTGTAGGTGCCGCCGGTGCGCATCAGGTCGGGGCCGCTGGTGATGCTGGGGCGCGGCGCCAGGCTGCCGTCGGGCAGGTAGAGGTAGGGCGGGTAGAAGATCTCTCCGTTCCAGTGGTCGACGTTGGCGTTGCCGTTGAGCCCACCGCCCGCGCTGAGCACGGTGCCGTCCGTCAGCAGGACGCCGGTCGAGTGATAGTTCCGCGCCTCGGCCTGGGGATTGTGCAGGGTCCAGGTGTCGGTGTCGGGGTCCCAGGACTCGGGCTGCAGCACGCCGTTGGCGTCGGTGAACTTCACGCCGCTGGTGTTGCCGCCCACGACGAGCACGTGGCCGTTGG
>JAAEPF010000015.1 GCA_024222295.1 Actinomycetes bacterium | reverse complement strand
TGGAACGACGACTGGAGCCTCTGCATCAAGGCGGAGACCCACAACTCCCCCAGCGCCCTCGACCCATTCGGGGGAGCGATCACCGGCATCGTGGGCGTCAACCGCGACATCGTGGGCACGGGCTTGGGAGCCAGGCCGATCGCGAACACGGACGTGTTCTGCTTCGGCCCTCCTGACTACGACGGGCACCTCCCAGAGGGCCTATTCCACCCTTCCAGGGTCTTCAGGGGCGTCCATGCGGGCGTCCGCGCCGGCGGCAACGAGTCCGGCATACCAACGGTCAACGGAGCGATAGTGTTCGACGAGAGGTACATCGGCAAGCCACTGGTCTACTGCGGGACCCTGGGGATGATGCCCCGGGTCCTCCCCGACGGCAGGGAGAGCCACATCAAGACGCCCGAGCCGGGGGACGTCGTGTACATGGTCGGCGGCAGGGTCGGGTACGATGGTATACACGGCGCCACCTTCTCGAGCCTCGAGCTGACCGAGGAGAGCCCCAGCTCCGCGGTGCAGATAGGCGACCCCATCACCCAGAAGAAGATGATCGACATGCTCCTCGAGGCGAGGGACGAGGGCCTGATACAGGTGATCACGGACAATGGCGCAGGGGGGCTTTCCAGCAGCGTCGGCGAGATGGCGGAGCTCACAGGGGGGGCCGTCCTGGACTTGGGTGCAGTGCCGCTGAAGCAGGCAGGACTGTCCTCATGGGAGATACTCGTCTCGGAGTCCCAGGAGAGGATGACCGTGGGCATCAGGCCGAGGGACCGCCAGGCGTTCGAGGCGCTGGCCGACCTCCATGAGGTCGAGGCCACAGCCGTTGGCACTTTCACCGACTCAGGGGCCTTCGTGGTCACGCACGGCGACGAGCCGGTGGCGCACCTGCCCATCAGCTTCCTCCACGACGGGTGCCCCCAGCTGAAGCTGGAGTCCGAGTGGGCCCCACCGGTCCACATGCCCATCCAGACGCCAGAGGCGGACGCGAGGGGGGTCGGTGGCGTACTCAAGCGCCTGATGGCCCGCCCGAACATCGCTAGCAAGGAGTGGTGGGTGCGCTCCTACGACCACGAGGTCATCGCCCAGTCCGTGATCAAGCCGTTCTGCGGTGTCAATCGGGACGCACCGGGCGACGCAGCGGTCATCGCCCCGATCCAAGGTGGGACCCAAGGGGCGGTGATTTCGAACGGCATCGTGCCTCGCTACTCTGACATCGACGCGTACGCCATGGCCGCCGCCTCCGTGGACGAGGCCCTCAGGAACGCCGTCTGCGTCGGGGTCGACCTCGACCTCATCGCAGGCCTCGACAACTTCTGCTGGCCCGACCCCGTCGAGTCGGCAAAGACCCCCGACGGCCGCTACAAGCTAGCCCAGCTGGTCCGCGCCAACCGCGCCATAGACGACATATGCCGAGCTTACAGGCTGCCTTGCATCAGTGGCAAGGACTCCATGAAGAACGACGCCACTCTCGATGGAGAGAAGATCAGCGTGCCTCCCACCATCCTGTTCAGCCTCGTCGGCAACCACCCTGACGTCAGGAAGGCGGTGTCCTCCGACTTCAAGCTCCCCGGTGACGAGATATTCCTCGTGGGCGAGACCCACCAGGAGCTCGGCGCGAGTGAGCTCGCCTTCATGCTTAGGGACGATGGTCATGGAGGGATCGGAGGGGCGATACCCGAGATAGACGCGCCTAGGAACCTCTCGATGTACAGGTCACTGACAGCAGCAATGGGCGAGGGCCTGGTGGCCAGCGCGCACGACTGCAGCGACGGCGGCCTTGCTACCGCACTCGCCGAGTGCTGCTTCGGGGCTGACTCCGGGGCATCGGTGGACGTAGAGGGGCTCTGGGCCGACTGCGAGAGCCTCGACAAGTGGGGGGCCCTGTTCGGCGAGAGCCTCGGCAGGATACTCGTCAGCGTGAGGCCCAGCGACCGTGAGGCGTTCGAGGGCTCGATGGAGGGACACGCCTGCCACCACCTAGGCAGAGTCACCGAGGGCGACTCCATCACAATCACGAACGGGGGGAACGAGATACTGCTCGCCTCCATGAGCGAACTCAGGTCCTCCTGGAAGGGATCCTTGGATGGGGGTGCGGGGCGATGAGCGGCAAACCCAGGGTCGCCGTGCTCTCCGGCTTCGGGATCAACTGCGAGACCGAGACGATGGCCGTCTTCGAGATGGCCGGAGCCTCAGCAGACAGGATTCACGTGAACAGGCTGGTCAGTGGCGAGATGACCCTCTCCGACTACGACATCATGGCGGTCCCGGGGGGCTTCTCCTTCGGGGACCACCTAGGCAGCGGGAGGCTGATGGGCAACCGGCTGAGGTTCGGCCTCCGTGAGCAGGTGAGGGAGTTCGTTGCCGCGGGCAAGCCCGTGATAGGGATATGCAACGGGTTCCAGGTACTCGTCAAGATGGGGCTCCTCCCCGGCGACGACGAGGTATCGCTCACCCAGACCGCATCACTGGCGCTCAATGACAGCGGCCAGTACGAGAACCGCTGGGCGACGCTGGAGTTCGACCCCAAC
>JAAEPF010000014.1 GCA_024222295.1 Actinomycetes bacterium | reverse complement strand
GGTAACACGCGGCCCCAGGGCTGGAGCCGCTAGGGCCACGCCCCGTGAGGTCGGAAGAGCCGCATCCTCGCGCCCAGCAACAATGGAAGCGTGGACGGGGTGCGACGGCCTGACTGGCTCGGTGCCCTGCGGGGGGGCTGGAGCCGCCCCCGCGGGCTGGCGCCGGTGGGGGGACGGAGTGGGTGGCACGGTAGGACCAATCATGATGCCATGCGAGGGCTCGGAGGTCGGCCGCGTAGTCGGGTGTCGTCTCGATAGGGCGGCATCGTCGGCAGCGTGGGGTGTCGGCGGAGCGTCGTCTATGCTGCCACTCAGTCCGAGGGGATCAGCCAGGTCATCGTCGGCGTCTTGGCGGTGAGCGACATCATCATGTGGGTGCGATGTCGCTCTCGGTGTCGGAGTCGCGGTAGGCGTCGAGAGGTTGCCCGACGGGGCAGGGTTTGCGCTGGCTGGGCCGTCGTCCAAGAAGTCCAATCCCCCACCGAAGCCGAACGGGTCGTCCTCCTGTTCATCGAGCATCGCCCGTTGGGCCTCGGCCCAGAGCTCATCCGGGT
>JAAEPF010000013.1 GCA_024222295.1 Actinomycetes bacterium | reverse complement strand
ATCTCCATCTCTCTTTTTTTTTCTCTCTCTCTCTCTCTCTCTCTCTCTAGTCTCGGCTCGAGAGTGCCCTGCACTCATAGCGTAGCCGCGACGCGAAGCGCCCCGCTCTGGAGTCCCGACTCCAGGCCTCGCGAGACCGGAACCGCGCCAGCAGCGCGGTACTGATTTGCGTCTCCTCACTTCCACAGTGCGATTGCCGCCATGGCCCCCCTGGCTGCGCCAGGCCGCCACCGCACTTTCACGTCTCACCATGCTGTACTACCTGAGCTGCCTGGCCATGTTACTGAACATAGGCACCAGGACCTTGTCTTCCGCGTGCCCGTCCTGCACGGGCGCGACCTCCCAGTACCACCTGGACACGCCCCACACGTGCCGCGTGCGGATCTTCACGAAGATCTACGTATACTCGGGCACGACGCGTTCCACCTGCGCGCCGAGCTGCGCGCCTACCGAGCCGACCTCCGCGCTCACCTACCAGGCACCGACGCCAACACAGACGACTCCGTCCAGCACCTGCACACCTCGGTACGGCCAGGTATCCAGGGGGGGGTCGGGCCCCCGACTGCTGAGGGTGACGGTGCTGAGTGCGGTCGGGCTGTTCCCACGCCTGCCGTCGTCGCGCCGTGCGTGACAAGCAGTCGGCCCCCAACCTCCCCCCGAGAGCGCTCCCGCGGCACCGCAGGCACCGCTCTCAACTTCATCGGCATTATCTTGCTGAACTTCGGGTACGGCCTCGGCTCCACCTTCGGCATCGCTCTCGGCACCGTCGGCACGGTCTTGCGTACCATCGGCAAGGGCACCAGGAGCGTCGTCAAGCACATCGTCGACTCCGCCGGCACGGCGGGCCCAGCCCGCCCCACAAGGGCCGTCAAGGTCGGCTACGCGTTCTTCGGCGTCCTCGGCTCCGCCTGCGGCTTCAAGGGCACGGCGGGCCTGGCCCGCCCCAAACGGGCCACCATCTCGGCCGTCGTCATGCTCGTCCTTGCATCGACCTCAGCATCGCCACCAGCACTGCCGACCGCATCGACGCCAGCCTCGACGGGCCTTTCAACATCCTCTGTCCTGACGCCTCGCCCAGGGCCGTTGGCGAGGGTGCTGCCTTCAGGTGCACCTGACGCTAGAGGGGCCGCCCTGTCATGCCATGACCCGTCCGCCTTGCCGACACCAGCGTCTGTGCCTATGGCCCCATCGACGTCAACATCGACGTCAGCATCGTCCTCGGCAGCCTCCACGCCCACGTCCACGACGGACCGAACCCCAGCTCCGCAGACAGCATCGACGCCAGCTCTGACGACGGCACTGCAGTCAGCCTCGACGCCAGCGAGGGGTACGGATTCGGCACCATCCTCGCCCCCTCCCTCACCCCGCCCCGCAGGAGGAGGAGGAGACGACGACGACCACGACGACCTTGACGACGCAGTGCCGGCGCCGGCGCCGAGGTCAGCATCGACGCTCCCACCGACGGCAGAAACGACCACAGTTTCGCCGACCCCGACGGCAGCATCGACGGCGGCGAGGACGGCTCCGACGGCAGCACCGCTAGCATCGCTAGCATCGTCAGCTACGATGGCAGCATCGTTAGCACCGCCGGCTCCGACGTCAGCATCGTTAGCATCGTCGGCTCCGACGGCCGCATCGACGGCAGCGACGACGGCTCCGCCCGCAGTTTCACAGACTCCGACGGCGGCATCGATAGCATCGCCGGCTCCGACGGTAGCATCGACGGCAGCGACGCCACCACTGCCAGCGGCGGCTCCGACGTCAGCATCGACGGCAGCGACGCCAGTACTGCCAGCGACATCTCCGACGGCCGCAAGAGACGTCAGTACCACAATCAGCCACTCCTGTGCTACCTGTATGGCCACTCGCT
>JAAEPF010000012.1 GCA_024222295.1 Actinomycetes bacterium | reverse complement strand
CTGAGATGTGCATGCCTGGTGACAACACCGAGATGACGGTGGAGTTGATTGCTCCGATCGCGATGGATGACGGTTTGCGTTTCGCGATTCGTGAGGGTGGCCGCACCGTGGGTGCTGGCCGCGTCACCAAGATCCTCAACTAGCCCGAGTTGGTCCCGGCGGGCTTGTGCGCCCGACCGGTGGCCCCCACAATGGAATGTCCCCCGTGGAGGGGACCCACATCCGAGAGCAGGAGAGAGCCACCGATGGCTTCCGACAAGCGGGTCCACGTGACCCTCGAGTGCACCGAGTGCAAGCGGCGCAACTACATCACCAACAAGTCGAAGGTGAACGACCGCGAGCGCATCGAGATGAAGAAGTACTGCAAGTGGGACCGTCGTCACACGCTGCACAAGGAGACTCGCTGAGTCTCCCGTGGTGGGTGTGACTCGCTGAGTCTCCCGTGGTGGGTGTGACTCGCTGAGTCTCCCGTGGTGGGTGTGACTCGCTGAGTCTCCCGCCTTTCACGCTGCGCTGGTCTGACGCGCGTAACCTCGCAGGTGATGGTCGAGCCGTTCGCCGCTGCTCCGGCGACCCCCAGAGTCCACCGGCAGTGGCCGGATGAGCAGGCGCGGGTCGCCACGCTCGTTGATGGAGCGCGCGACGGGGACAGCGACGCATTCGACGAGCTGGTCGAGCTCACCCACCGCGACACGTACACGCTTGCCCTGCGGCTCACGGGGGACCCCCACGACGCTGCCGATGTCACCCAGGAGGCCTACCTGCGGGCATACAGGTCGATCGGGTCCTTCCGTTCCGACGCGAAGTTCTCCACCTGGATGTACCGGATCACCGCCAACTGCGCTTCGACGCACATGGGCCGCGCCCGCCGCCACCTGCACAGCAGCCTCGAGGTCGACGAGCCGCTTGTGGACCTCACGGGCAATCACGACCCGCAACTGCAAGCAGACGCCGGCGATGTGCGCGATCGGCTGGTCGCGGCACTCGAGGAGTTGCCGCCGAAGCTGCGCGCAGTCGTGGTGCTGAGGGACTCCTATGAGATGTCGCATGAGGACATCGCGGACGAGCTCGGCATCTCGGTCACCGCGGCGAAGGTGCGGCTGCACCGTGCGCGCCGCCGCGTACGTGCCGCCGTGTTTCCGGATCCCGGCCATCGGTCCGACGATGGCTGACCGGCGGCGTTCGATGGCGGGCTCCACCAGGTGCAGCGACGTGTCGGGTCGCCTCGCGGGTGTGGCCGCAGGCGAGCAGCAGCTGTCCGCCCATGAGCGGGCGCATGTGGAGCAGTGCCTGCGTTGCCAGGCCGAGGTGGTGCAGCACCGTCGCATCCTGCGCTCGATGCGCCAGATGCGACACGAGGTGATCGAGCCGGCTCCGGGCATGCTCGCCGACCTCCTGGGCGAGTTCCATGAGGCGGCGCAGAGCCGTGCGGTCAGGTCGCTGGTGCGGCGCCGTCCGGTCGCCTACGTGGCCGCACTGTCCGCTCTCGGGGTGGGAGCGGCGGTTGGCATCGTGATCACGGCGCGGCACCGCCGTGGGCAGGGTGAGCGGCCGACCACGGCGGTCGTCGACTCGCCCCGGGTCGGCTGAGGCTCGGGTCGGCCTTTTGCCGGATAGCCGCCGGGGGTCGTGGCGGTCTAACCTTGCGCCACGGGCGCTGGTGCGCCCTGCCCCGCCGTGCTCCGGTGGACTCCCGGGTCGATCGGAACGCAGCGAGGTCACAGGGCAGTGGCTCAATTGGTAGAGCACCGGTCTCCAAAACCGGCGGTTGGGGGTTCGAGTCCCTCCTGCCCTGCAGACCCCGGTTTGCGGCATCCGCCGGTCAGCCGGGCACAGATTCACGAGGTCAGACACAGTGTCAATGAACCGAGAGCAGAAGCGGGCGATGCAGAAGGCCGGCCAGCTCAACGAGGACGGCTCACAGGCCGCGCCGAGCCGCGAGCGCAAGGCTGCCCCCGCCCAGTCGGTCAAGTCCGAGCGCACCAAGCCCACGGAGTTCGTCCGCGAGGTCCGCGCCGAGCTGCGCAAGGTCACCTGGCCCACCCGGCCCGAAGTGATCAGGTTGTCGACCATCGTGTTGATCGCACTGATCGTGTTCGCCGGGTTCGTGTTGGGCCTCGACACACTGTTCTCCGAGTTCTTCCGCTGGTTGCTCAGCACGGGTCGCGAAACCTCGATGGGTGTCGTGACCGGCGTACCCGGCTGACCCGGCAACCCCTCCCATTCCCCCCTGGAACAGAGATGACTGACGAAGACACACCACAGACCGCTCCCACCGACGAGACCTCCCCCGATACCGAGGCGGTCTCCGTCGACGCCGAGTCGACCTCGCCACAGCAGGCCGAGGCCGACGTGGCGGCATGGGACGAGGCCCGCGAGGAGGGTGCACCCAACGACGAGGCCGACGCAGATGGCTACCAGGCGGTTGCCGCGCTCGCCGAGGCAGAGGACATCGACGCCGCCGAGGTCCTCGTGGAGGACGTCGACGAGGAAGCCCCGGCGCCCGAGCCAGTGATCGAGTCGCCGTATGACCGGCCCGGCAAGTGGTTCGTGCTGCACACGCAGTCGGGCTACGAGAACAAGGTGCGCCAGAACCTGGAGGCCCGTACCAACTCGATGAACATGGAGCGAAAGATCCATGAGGTCGTCATCCCCATGGAAGACGTCGTCGAGTTCAAGGCCGGCAAGAAGGTCGTGGTCCAGAAGAAGATGTTCCCCGGCTACCTGCTGGTGAGGTGCCGCCTCGACGACGACAGCTGGTACGTGATCCGCAACACGCCCGGAGTCACCGGCTTCGTGGGAGCGGGCAACAAGCCTTCGCCGTTGCCGCGTCGCGACGTGGAGACCTTCCTCGCGGTGAAGGTTGACGAGGTCGAGGCCCCGAAGCGACAGCGCCACCGCCAGCTGTTCGAGATCAACGAGACCGTGCGGGTCAAGGAAGGCCCGTTCGCCGACTTCTCCGGCGAGATCGTCGAGATCAACGAGGATCAGCTCAAGGTCAAGGTGCTGGTCAACATCTTCGGTCGCGAGACCCCCGTGGAGCTCGAATTCGCCCAGGTGGCGAAGCTGTAGGAGTCCCTTTGGCCTGTCGGGTTGCCCTCGGTGGCCCTCAGGCCCCACAATTGTCGACTGCCCCTGTCGGACCGATGTCCCGGGGCGCGCACGCACGAACAGGAACCAGGAAATGGCAACCAAGAACGTCGCCGCAGTGGTGAAGATCCAGATCCCCGCAGGACAGGCCTCGCCCGCGCCGCCGGTCGGTACGGCCCTCGGCCCCCACGGCATCGCGATCATGGACTTCTGCAAGGCCTACAACGCGCAGACCGAGTCCCAGCGGGGCACGGTCGTGCCCGTCGAGATCACGATCTACGAGGATCGCTCCTTCGACTTCATCACCAAGACCCCGCCTGCGCCGGTGATGATCCGTGAGGCCGTGCGCATCACCAAGGGTTCGCAGAACCCGGGCCGCGAGGAAGCCGGCACCATCACCCAGGACCAGCTGGCAGAGATCGCCGAGGTCAAGATGCCCGACCTCAACACGGACGACATCGAGGCCGCCAAGCTGCAGATCGCAGGAACCGCCCGCTCGATGGGCATCAAGGTCGTCTGAATCCTGCCCGTCCGGCGAGCCGCCGGCCGGCGCAACAACGCAGTTCGCAATTGTCAGGGCGCCGGTGGCGCCACTCGTTCCGAGACGACCTCACTCGGGTCACGAGAGACACCCAGAGGGAGAACCCGTGCTCGGCAGCACCGCAGGGCACACGAGAAGGGAATCGACACATGCCACACGGAAAGCGCTACCGCGACGCCACGCAGCGTTTCGACC
This sequence comes from Actinomycetes bacterium, assembly GCA_024222295.1. Lineage (NCBI taxonomy): Bacteria > Bacillati > Actinomycetota > Actinomycetes > Actinomycetes bacterium. The sequence goes on along the minus strand of JAAEPF010000012.1, from coordinate 13,686 downwards.
GGGACCGCGAGCACACGCCCACCGAGGCCATCGAGCTCATCAGGAGCCTGGCCTCTGCCAAGTTCGACGAGACCGTCGAGCTCACCCTGCGCCTGGGAGTGGATCCCCGCAAGGCCGACCAGATGGTGCGCGGCACGGTCGCGCTGCCCTCCGGTACCGGCAAGGACGTGCGCATCGCCGTATTCGCCCAGGGCGACGCAGCCACTGCGGCCCAGGAGGCTGGCGCCGACCTGGTGGGCGGCGAGGACCTCGCCGAGCAGGTCGAGGGCGGAATGCTCGACTTCGACCTGGCCATCGCAACTCCCGACATGATGCCGGTGGTCGGTAAGCTCGGCCGTGTGCTCGGTCCCCGTGGCCTCATGCCCAACCCCAAGACCGGCACTGTCACACCCGATGCCGCGAAGGCCGTGGGCGAGTTCAAGGGCGGCAAGGTCGAGTACCGCACTGACCGCAACGCGAATGTGGCCGTGCCGATCGGCAAGGCCAGCTTCGATGCCTCGGGCCTCGAGGCCAACTACAACGCCGTGATGGAGGAGATCGTGAAGGCGAAGCCTTCCGGTGCGAAGGGCTCCTACATCCGCAAGGTCACCCTCAGCTCCACCATGGGCCCCGGCGTCCGTGTGGACCCGGGTCGCATCGACGCCGACTGAGCAAGCCCGCAGGGGCCGTTGACTTCGCCCCTGACCCGATTCGAGATCGACTGGGACCGGTTGTGGGTCCTACCATCTGGAGGTCGCGGCGCCCTGGGCGCCACGAGACAACAACACATCCGAGGAACTTCGCTCGCCGAAGACCCCATGGTGTGCCTCAGACACGTAGTCCGAGGCCTGAAAGGGAGCCGCAAGGCACCCGCCTGGGCAGGTGGACTCCGTGCACTCCCGACCAGCAGGTCGAGAAAGGACGTCCACGTACGTGGGCGTCCGTTTCTCCCGAGCAAATGAAGGGAGGTGTCAATGGAGAACCCGAAACCGGAGAAGGTGGCCGTCGTCGAGGAGGTCCGCGAAAAGCTGTCCTCCACCGAAGCGGTGGTGTTCACCGAGTACCGGGGACTGACCGTTCGTGACCTGCAGGAGCTGCGCACTGCGCTGCGCAATGCGGGCGGCGAGTACAAGGTGTACAAGAACACCCTGGTGCGCCGCGCCACAGCGGAACTGGACCTCGATCTCGGCGACACGCTCACCGGGCCGACAGCATTGGCGTTCGTGGGCGAGAAGCCCGATGGAACGCCGGGCGATGCGGTGCTCGTGGCCAAGGCAATCAAGGCCTTTGCCAAGGGCAACGACAAGCTTGTCATCAAGGGTGGTCGCCTCGGAGAGGAGATGCTCGACAACGCCGCAGTTCTGGCGCTCGCCGACGTTGCTCCCCGCGAGGAACTGCTGGCCCGACTGGCCGGTGGCATGGCTGCACCGATGACCAACATGGCCCGTTTGTTGCAGGCCCTGCCACAGAAGATGGCCTATGCGCTGTCTTCGCTCATCGAGGCAGGGGGCGCCGAAGGTGCACCCGGCCCGAGCGATGCAGATGCTGCTGACGACTCAGCCACCGAACCGGCGGATTCCGCCGATGACACCCAAGAAGCCGCCGAGGCAAGCGCTGATGGCGGCGATGATACCGACACACAAGACGAAGCCCCCGCAGATGCGGAGGCCAAGGCAGACGACGCCGAAGGCGACGATGCTGCCGAGAATGAGGAGTGAAGATGACCAAGGATGAGATTCTCGACGCCATCGCGGGCATGTCCGTGCTGGAACTGTCAGAGCTGCTGACCGACTTCGAGGAGCGCTTCGGCGTGACCGCTGCTGCCCCGGTGGCCGCGGTTGCCGCTGCTCCCGCTGGCGGCGGCGAAGGTGGCGACGACGCGGAGGAGAAGGATTCCTTCGACGTCGTGCTGACCGAAGCCGGCGAGAAGAAGATCGGCGTGATCAAGGAAGTCCGCGGACTCACCAGCCTGGGCCTCAAGGAGGCCAAGGAGCTGGTCGAGGGCGCACCGCAGGCTGTTCTCGAAGGAGCCTCCAAGGAGGACGCAGAGGCGGCCAAGGAAGCTCTCGAGGGCGCAGGCGCCTCAGTCGAGCTCAAGTGACCTGACGCGGGCCACGCCCGCTCAACCGAGATCGCCGCTCGGCGTCACCCTTCTGGAGACGCCGAGCGGCGATTTTCCCGTTTTCGGGAGGCTGCGATCGGCCACTCCTGGCAGTTCCTGAGTACCGGCCGTCCCGCAGTTCGCCAACTGTGGGCTTGTGCTACTACCAGTGGAGATGAGCGCGCGGAGAGGAGTATCTGGGTGGGAAACCCTTGACCCCCGCTGAGAGGTTCTTTACGCTCCCCGAAAACCCATGGGTCCCTACCCACGACCCGGCCGCCGCCAGGAGCGGCTCGCCATGTACGAGGTGGGTGGGGGACACGCGTCCCGCTGTTGACCCACTGGCACCCCGCGCGTACAGTGACAGGTTGCCGTGCCCTGTCGCCCCTCGTACTTCATCCGTTCCGGTGGCCCCGGAACTCTGCTGAAGCCGTTGCGCGCCCCGGCCCGGTCACACACTCGTCCGCACTTCCAGGAGTAGCAGTTGTCCTCTCGTTCCAACCTTCGGGACCGTTACTCGTTCGCGAACCTCGACGAGGTTCTCGAACTGCCCGATCTCATTGCCATCCAGCGCAAGTCCTTCCAGTGGTTCGTCGAGAACGGTCTTGCCGACGCGTTCCGCGACATCTCACCGATCAAGGACTTCACCGAGACCCTGAGTCTCGAGCTGGAGTTCGATCCTTTCGACGAAGACCTCCGGCCCCCGCCGAAGTTCACCGTCGAGGAGTGCAAGGAGAAGGACATGACCTTCTCCGCTCCGATCTTCGCCCGCGCTCGCTTCATGAACGCCAACACAGGCGAGATCAAGGAGCAGACGGTCTTCATGGGGGACTTCCCGATGATGACCGACAAGGGCACCTTCATCGTCAACGGCACCGAGCGCGTCGTGGTGTCCCAGCTCGTACGCTCACCCGGCGTCATCTTCCAGCCCGGTGAGCGGTTCCGCCTGAGGAACCTCTCGAAGCATCAGCTCGTCACCGGAACCATCCACCCCTACCGCGGCGAGTGGATCGAGTTCGACGTCGAGCAGAAGCCCGGCAAGGAGCCGACCGCTGGCACCCGCGTCGCCCGCAAGCGTCGCCTGTCGCTGTTCGTGTTGCTCCGTGCGCTCGGCTACGACGAGGAGAACTTCCCGGGCTTCCTCGAGGCATTCGTCGACCACTTCGACTTCCTGCGTGACCAGTGGGACAAGGAGCAGGCGAAGCTCGAAGAAGACGAGGTCCCCACCCAGACCGAAGCCCTCATCGAGATCTACAAGCGGGCCCGCCCGGGTGAGCCGGCAACACCGGAGTCGGCACGCGCCTACTTCGCCAACGCGTTCTTCGAGCCCCGCCGCTACGACCTCAGCCGGGTCGGCCGCTACAAGCTCGACCGCAAGCTCGGCCCCGAGCTCGACACTCTCGAGAAGACCTTCCCGCAGCTCAAGGGCAAGCTCGACCGCCCCGAGTCGGGCCAGTCGGTGCTCAGCCGCTGTGAGGTCCTCGCCTCCACCACCTACCTGCTCAACCTGGCCGCCGGCACCCACGGCTACCGCCTCGATGACCAGGACCACTTCGCCAACCGTCGCATCCGCTCGGTCGGTGAGCTCATCCAGAACCAGGTGCGCATAGGCCTGTCCCGCATGGAGCGGGTGGTGCGCGAGCGCATGACCACCCAGGACGTCGAGGCCATCACCCCGACCACCCTGATCAACATCCGGCCGGTTGTCGCTGCGATCAAGGAGTTCTTCGGAACATCCCAGCTCTCGCAGTTCATGGACCAGGTCAACCCGCTCTCGGGCCTGACCCACCGCCGACGCCTGTCGGCTCTCGGCCCGGGTGGCCTCAGCCGCGAGCGCGCCGGCTTCGAAGTGCGCGACGTGCACTTCTCGCACTACGGCCGCATGTGCCCGATCGAGACCCCCGAGGGTCCCAACATCGGCCTGATCGGCGCGCTGGCCACATTCGGCCGGGTCAACGAGTTCGGCTTCATCGAGACGCCGTACCGGGTCGTCAAGAACGGCAAGGTCGGAAGCGAGATCGTGTGGCTGCCAGCGGACGAGGAAGAGGAGTACATCGTCGCCCAGGCGAACACTCCGCTGAACCCCGATGGCACGTTCTCCGCGGACCGTGTGCTCGTGCGCCGTTCCCCGCAGGCAGCATCCCTGTCTGACCTGAAGCTCCAGCTCGAGCGCGACGAGTTCCTCGGCGCCACCACCGAGATCTCGGCGGTCGGCCCCGAAGAGGTCCAGCTCATGGACGTGTCGCCCCGCCAGATCGTGTCGGTGGCCACCGCCCTCATCCCGTTCCTCGAGCACGACGACGCCAACCGTGCGCTCATGGGCGCCAACATGCAGCGCCAGGCGGTTCCGCTGCTGCGTGCCGAGGCTCCCTACATCGGCACCGGGATCGAGGCCCGAGCCGCACGGGACGCGGCCGACATGATCCTCGCCGACGAAGACGGCACCGTGGTGTCGGTCGACGGCACCTCGATCGTCATCGACTACAAGAAGTCAGGCAAGCGCACGTACCGCCTGCACAAGTTCGAGCGGTCCAACCAGAACACCTGCATCAACCAGAAGCCCCACGTTTCGGAGGGGCAGAAGGTCCGCAAGGGTGACGTGATCGCCGAGGGTCCCTCGACCGACAACGGCGAGCTGGCGCTCGGCAAGAACCTGCTCGTGGCCTTCATGCCATGGGAGGGCTACAACTTCGAGGACGCGATCATCCTCTCGGAGCGCCTCGTGCGCGACGACGTGCTCACCTCGGTGCACATCCACGAGCACGAGATCGACGCCCGTGACACCAAGCTGGGCCCCGAGGAGATCACCCGGGACATCCCGAACCTCTCCGAGGAGATCCTCGCCGATCTCGACGAGCGCGGGATCATCCGTGTCGGCGCCGAGGTAGGCCCGAGCGACGTGCTGGTCGGCAAGGTCACGCCCAAGGGTGAGACCGAGCTGACCCCCGAGGAGCGCCTCCTTCGTGCGATCTTCGGTGAGAAGGCCCGCGAGGTCCGCGACACCTCACTCAAGGTCCCCCACGGCGAGTCCGGCAAGGTCATCGACGTCAAGGTGTTCAGCCGCTCCGACGAGCACGAACTGCCGCCCGGCGTCAACCAGCTGGTGCGGGTCTACGTCGCCCAGAAGCGCAAGATCTCCGTCGGTGACAAGCTGGCCGGCCGCCACGGCAACAAGGGCGTCATCTCCCGGATCCTCCCGATGGAGGACATGCCGTACATGGCCGACGGTTCACCCGTCGACATCATCCTCAACCCGCTCGGCGTGCCCTCGCGGATGAACGTGGGCCAGGTCCTCGAGGCGCACCTCGGCTGGGCAGCCCGCTGGGGCTGGGACGACGACGGAGAGATGGTCGGCGAGGAGCCCCTGCGCGGCACCGAGGCCAAGACGCGACCCGTTACCCGGCCTTCCACGCTCGTCGCCACCCCGGTGTTCGACGGCGCGAAGTGGGACGAGGTCGAGATGGCGGGCAAGCACCCCACCATCCAGTCCATCTTCGAAAACCTGCGCCCCGAGGCCGCCGACGGCACCCGCCTGATCGGCTCCGACGGCAAAGTGACCCTCTACAACGGCCGCACGGGCGAGGCCTACGACAGCCCGGTCACCGCCGGTTACGCGTACATCCTGAAGCTGTCGCACCTCGTGGACGACAAGATCCACGCCCGCTCCACCGGCCCCTACTCCATGATCACCCAGCAGCCGCTCGGTGGTAAGGCCCAGTTCGGTGGCCAGCGCTTCGGCGAGATGGAGGTATGGGCACTCGAGGCCTATGGCTCCGCCTACTGCCTGCAGGAGCTGCTCACGATCAAGTCCGACGACACCCTCGGCCGGGTCAAGGTCTACGAGGCGATCGTCAAGGGCGAGAACATCCCCGAGCCCGGCATTCCCGAGAGCTTCAAGGTGCTCATCAAGGAAATGCAGGCACTGTGCCTCAATGTCGAGGTGATCTCCCGAACCGGCGAGCAGATTCGCCTGCGCGAGCTCGACGAGGACTACTTCCGGGCTTCCGAGGAGCTGGGCATCGATCTGTCCCGCCCCGAACGCGGCACCGACGAAGAAGACGCCCGCCGCCAGGCCGAGCGCAGCTGAACGACCCTTCGTCACCACAACCCCAACGACCGACCTGCACGCACCCAGCACTCGCACGAGGAACCCCAACTCCATGGCAGAAACATCACGCGACGTCAACGTCTTCGACCAGCTCCGAATCGGCCTCGCCACGGCTGACGCGATCCGCACCTGGTCAAACGGCGAGGTCAAGAAGCCCGAGACGATCAACTACCGCACGCTCAAGCCCGAGAAGGACGGCTTGTTCTGCGAGAAGATCTTCGGTCCCACCAAGGACTGGGAGTGCTACTGCGGCAAGTACAAGAGGGTGCGCTTCAAGGGCATCATCTGTGAGCGCTGCGGTGTCGAGGTCACCCGATCAAAGGTCCGCCGCGACCGCATGGGCCACATCGAGTTGGCCGCGCCGGCAGTTCACATCTGGTACCTCCGAGGCACCCGCAGCTGGCTGGCCTATCTCCTGTCGGGCATCGAGCCCAAGGAAGAGCTGAAGGCCAAGCAGCTCGAGAAGGTCATCTACTTCGCCGCCAACCTCGTGACCTGGGTCGACGAGGAGAAGCGTCACGAGGACCTCGAGAGCCTCGAGGCCGACATGCTCGGCGAGCGCGATGCCATCGAGAAGGAGCGCGAGCTCGAGCTCAACGAGCGCATGAAGGAGCTCGAGGGCGAGATCGAGGCACTCGAGAAGGAAGGTGCCAAGGAGTCCGAGCTCAAGAGCCTTCGCAAGGCCGCTGACAAGGACCTCGAGGCCATCCGCGAGACCTACGAGGCAGAGCTCGAGTTGCTCCAGCGCTGCTGGGACGAGTTCCGCACCCTCTACCCCCGCCAGATCCTCGAGGACGAGATGCTGTGGCGCGAGCTGCGCGACCGCTACGAGGAGTACTTCGAGGGCGGCATGGGTGCCGACGCCATCAAGGGCCTCATCGAGCGCATCGACCTCGACGAGGAAGAGATCAAGCTGCGCGAGGCGATCGACCCCGAAGAGGGTCGCAAGCCGCTTTCGGCCCAGCGCAAGCAGAAGGCCATCAAGCGCCTCAAGATCGTCGCCGCATTCAACCGCCGCAACGATTCCGGCCACCGGGTCAACGAGCCCAGCGCCATGATCCTCGACGTCGTGCCGGTCATCCCGCCCGACCTGCGCCCGATGGTGCAGCTCGACGGTGGCCGCTTCGCGACCTCCGACCTCAACGACCTCTACCGACGGGTCATCAACCGCAACAACCGCCTGAAGCGCCTGCTCGACCTCGGTGCACCCGAGATCATCGTCAACAACGAGAAGCGAATGCTCCAGGAGGCTGTCGACGCCCTGTTCGACAACGGCCGCCGCGGCCGCCCCGTCACCGGCCCGGGCAACCGCCCGCTCAAGTCACTCTCCGACATGCTCAAGGGCAAGCAGGGCCGGTTCCGCCAGAACCTGCTCGGCAAGCGCGTCGACTACTCGGGCCGTTCGGTCATCGTGGTCGGCCCGACCCTCCAGCTGCACCAGTGCGGCCTTCCAAAGCTGATGGCTCTCGAGTTGTTCAAGCCGTTCGTGATGAAGGCGCTGGTCGACCGCACCCTCGCCCAGAACATCAAGTCCGCCAAGCGGATGGTGGAGCGTCGTCGCCCCCAGGTGTGGGACGTGCTCGAGGACGTCATCAAGGAGCACCCGGTTCTCCTGAACCGTGCCCCCACGCTTCACCGCCTCGGCATCCAGGCCTTCGAGCCGGTGCTCGTGGAGGGCAAGGCCGTGCAGATCCACCCGCTGGTCTGCACCGCGTTCAACGCCGACTTCGACGGTGACCAGATGGCGGTGCACCTGCCGCTTAGCTCCGAAGCACAGGCCGAGGCCCGCGTGCTGATGTTGTCCTCCAACAACATGCTCAGCCCCGCGCACGGCAAGCCGCTCGTCACGCCCACCCAGGACATGATCATCGGTGCCTTTTACCTCACCTCCGAGGTCGAGGGAGCCAAGGGCGAGGGCATGACCTTCCGCCGCATCGACCAGGTGGAGCGCGCCCTGGAGTCGGGCAAGCTCGACATCCACGCCAAGATCACCTACCGCGGGCCTGGCTATCCGGACCTGATCAAGACCCCTGCCAACGGTTCGGCAGCGGAGTACCACCAGACCACCGCCGGGCGCATCCTGCTCAACGAGGCGCTGCCCACCGGCTACCCGTACGTGAACAAGCCGGTGCGCAAGCGCGAGATGACCGATCTGGTCGACCACCTCGCCGTCGAGTTCCCCAAGGCCCAGGCCGCGGCGTCGCTCGACGCGCTCAAGTCGCTCTGCTTCAACTGGGCGATGCGCTCGGGCCTCACGGTCTCGATCGACGACGTCCGCACACCGTCCAACAAGTACGAGATCCTCGATCGCCACGAGAACGACGCCGACAAGGTCGAGAAGCAGTTCCGCCGCGGCATCATCACCGACGGCGAGCGCAAGCAGAAGGAAATCGAGATCTGGACCACGGCGACCAACGAGGTCACCAAGGCCATGCAGGAGGCGATGTCCTCCAAGCAGTTCAACCCGATTGACATGATGGTCGGCTCCGGAGCCCGTGGCTCGATGGCGCAGGTGCGTCAGATCTCGGGCATGCGTGGTCTCGTGGCCAACCCCCGTGGCGACATGATTCCCCGCCCGATCAAGTCCAACTTCCGTGAAGGCCTCTCGGTTCTGGAGTACTTCATCGCGACCCCAGGTGCCCGAAAGGGACTGGTCGACACGGCACTTCGTACCGCTGACTCCGGCTACCTGACCCGTCGCCTCGTCGACGTCTCCCAGGAACTCATCATCAACGAGCGCGACCCGTTCGCCGAGGACGGCCCCATCCGGAGCCTTCTCATCGAGGACGTGCGCCCCGACGAGCCCGGCAAGCGCTACAACGTCGAGTCGCGGCTGTTCAGCCGCACCCTGGCCGAGGACATCAAGCTGGCCGACGGCACCAAGATCCCCAAGGGCACCGAGGTCGGCGTTCCCGATATGGAAGCGATCCGCGACGATCCGGATGTCAACGACGTGCGCGTGCTCAGCCCGCTCACCGACGACTCCGAGTTCGGCATCAGCCGGGCCGCCTATGGCACATCACTCGCCACCGGCAAGACGATCGAGTCCGGCGAGGCCGTCGGCGTGATCGCCGCGCAGTCGATCGGTGAGCCCGGCACTCAGCTCACGATGCGTACCTTCCACACCGGCGGCATCGCGGCCGCCTCTGGCGACATCACCGGCGGCCTGCCCCGCGTGGTCGAGCTGTTCGAGGCTCGCAGCCCGCGCAACAAGGCCGTGTTGGCCCGCACCTCCGGTGTGGTGCGCATCGACGACGAGGACTCGAAGGTCTACACAGTCACCGTCGTCGGCGACGACGGCGACGAGGACACGTACTCGATCGAGCGTGAGCGTCGCCTCGAGGTCTCCGACGGTGACGAGGTCATCGCGGGTGATCCCCTCGTCGAGGGTCCCCGTGACCCGAAGGAGCTGCTCGAGATCAAGGGCGTCCGTGCCGTGCAGCAGTACCTCGTCAACGAGGTCCAGCGCGTGTACCGCGACCAGGGCGTGTCGATCCACGACAAGCACATTGAGCTCATCGTGCGCCAGATGACCCGCCGTGTGGCCATCCAGGAAGCCGGTGACTCCGACTTCCTGCCGGGCGAGCGTGTCGACCAGCGCGTGTTCGCGGAGACCAACCGGATGCTCGTGCAGGAAGGCAAGAATCCCGCCGAGGGTCGCCCGGAGCTGATGGGTATCACCAAGGCTTCGCTGGCCACCGATTCGTGGTTGTCGGCTGCGTCGTTCCAGGAGACCACCCGTGTGCTCACCGAAGCAGCCATCGAAGGCCGCTCCGACAGCCTCATGGGCCTCAAGGAGAACATCATCATCGGCAAGCTCATCCCGGCCGGTACCGGAATGCAGCGCTACCAGGACATCCAGGCATACGCGCCCGGCTACGAGGTTCCGGCGGACGACGCCGGCTCGGACGGTGCCGATTTCCTGGCCAGCCTGCCCGCAGGTGACTACGTGCTCGGTGACGACTCCGCCTCCCAGTCCGCCGGTGTCGCAACCCAATTGCTCGCTGCCCAGGGTGGCGAGCCGGCTGCACCCGCGGAAGGTGCGGCCGACGGCGACGCTGACGGTGCCGACGTAATCGAGTTCCCCGGCTCCGAACCCGGTTCCTGACCGGTTGCGGGGTTTGCCAGCAGACAGCGCAGTCCTTACGATTGTCATTCGGCCCAGCGCCGCGCCTCCGCGCGTTGCAGGGCTCATCCGGCGGGTTCGCGAAGTGTCGCGGCGCCCGCACCTGAAACCCCCGGGTTCACCCACCGAGATCACGAACCCGCACACATAGAAAACAACCGAGGTCGAACAGTGCCCACCATTGAGCAGTTGGTCCGCAAGGGCCGCAAGAACAAGCGTCGCAAGGAGGCAACTCCCGCGCTCAAGGGCGCGCCTCAGCGCCGTGGTGTGTGCACCCGCGTGTTCACCAGCTCCCCCAAGAAGCCCAACTCGGCGCTTCGCAAGGTCGCCCGTGTGCGCCTCACCAGTGGCATCGAAGTGTCGGCCTACATTCCCGGCGAGGGCCACAACCTCCAGGAGCACTCGATGGTGCTCGTGCGCGGTGGCCGCGTGAAGGACCTTCCGGGCGTTCGTTACAAGATCGTGCGCGGCACCCTCGACACCTCCGGTGTGCGCGACCGCAAGCAGGCCCGTTCCCACTACGGCGCCAAGAAGGAGTCCTGATGTCCCGCAAGGGTCCAGCCCCCCGGCGCGAACTCCAGCCGGATCCGATCTACCAGTCGGTGCTCGTCACCCAGCTGGTCAACAAGGTGCTCCAGCGCGGCAAGCGTTCGACCGCCGAGAAGATCGTCTATGACGCGCTGTCCACGATCGAAGAGAAGACGGGCGGCGAGCCGATCACCACGCTGAAGCGTGCGCTCGACAACGTGAAGCCCCAGCTCGAGGTGCGTAGCCGTCGCGTCGGTGGCGCCACCTACCAGGTCCCCGTCGACGTGCGTCCGCGGCGTGCGAACACCCTGGCGATCCGCTGGATCGTCGGCTTCTCCCGTGAGCGCCGCGAGCGCAACATGTCCGAGCGTCTCGCCAACGAGATCCTCGACGCATCCAACGGGATCGGTGCCTCGATGAAGCGCAAGGAAGACCTCCACAAGATGGCCGAGTCCAACAAGGCCTTCGCCCACTACCGCTGGTGACCCAGCCGGGCCGCCCTCTGCGGCCCGCCACCTGACCCCCGACCGCTCCCCACCGACGAGACGACCAATGGCGCAATACCCGCTCGACCGCACCCGAAACATCGGCATCATGGCCCACATCGATGCCGGCAAGACCACCACGACCGAGCGCATCCTCTATTACACCGGCAAGTCCTACAAGATCGGTGAGGTGCACGAGGGTGCCGCAACGATGGACTGGATGGAACAGGAGCAGGAGCGCGGCATCACGATCACCTCGGCCGCCACCACCTGTCACTGGACCGACACGGTCGACGAGGTCGAGCACCGCATCCAGATCATCGACACGCCCGGCCACGTGGACTTCACGGTCGAGGTGGAGCGTTCGCTGCGCGTCCTCGACGGCGCCGTCGCGGTGTTCGACGGTGTCGCCGGTGTTGAGCCACAGACCGAGACGGTGTGGCGCCAGGCCGACAAGTACAACGTGCCCCGCATGTGCTTCGTCAACAAGATGGACCGCATGGGCGCCAACTTCTACGACGCGCTCGACTCCATCAAGGAGCGCCTCGGTGCCAACGTGGCTGTCCTGCAGCTGCCGATCGGCTACGAGGCCGACTACGCCGGCGTCGTCGACCTGGTCACGATGAAGGCGTGGATCTGGAACTCCGAGGACCTCGGTGCCAGCTGGGACATCGTCGACATCCCCGACGACCTCGCCGACAAGGCCGCCGAGTACCGCCTCGAGCTGCTCGAGACCATCGCATCGGTCGACGACGACCTGATGGAGGCGTACCTGGAGACCGAGGACCTCACCGTCGAACAGCTCCGCTCGGGCATCCGCGAGGCCACCCTGCACCACGGCGTCGTCCCGGTGCTCAACGGCACCGCATTCAAGAACAAGGGCGTGCAGCCCCTGCTCGATGCCATCTGCTTCTACATGCCCTCGCCCACCGACCTTCCCCCCGTCGACGGCTTCGACAAGAAGGGTGAAGAGACCTCACGCAAGCCCGACGCTTCAGAGCCTTTCTCGGCGCTGGCGTTCAAGATCATGACTGCGCCGCATGTCGGCAAGCTCACTTACTTCCGCGTGTACTCCGGCACCCTCGAAAAGGGCGGTCAGGTCTACAACACCCGCTCCACCTCCAAGGAGCGCATCGGACGCCTGCTGGAGATGCACGCCAACGACCAGATCGAAAAGGACGCCGTCTACGCGGGCGACATAGTTGCAGGCATCGGCTTCAAGAACACCAAGACCGGCGACTCGCTGTGTGATCCCGACAACGTGATCGTGCTGGAGACGCTCGACTTCCCCGATCCTGTGATCCACGTCGCCGTGGAGCCGAAGACCAAGGCCGACCAGGACAAGATGTCCAAGGCGCTCTTCGCTCTCTCGGAGGAAGACCCGACGTTCCAGGTCCGAACCGACGAGGAAACCGCGCAGACGATCATCTCCGGCATGGGCGAACTGCACCTCGAGGTGCTCGTCGACCGCATGATGCGCGAGTTCAAGGTCGAGGCCAACGTCGGCAAGCCCCAGGTTGCCTACCGCGAGACCCTTTCGAAGCCGATCAACAGCCACACGTACCTGCACAAGAAGCAGACCGGTGGTACCGGCCAGTACGCCAAGATCGTGATCGACATCGAGCCGTCGGGCCCCGGTGGTGGCTACGAGTTCGCCGACAACATCACAGGCGGCCGCATCCCCAAGGAGTACACCCCCTCGGTCGATGCCGGCATCCGGGACGCCATGAGCACCGGTGTGCTCGCGGGCTTCCAGATGGTGGACGTGCACGTCACCCTCGACGACGGGGACTACCACGACGTCGACTCCTCGGAGATGGCATTCAAGATCGCGGGCACGATGGGCTTCAAGGAAGCCGCCCGCCAGGCCGCTCCGGTCCTCCTCGAGCCGATCATGGCCGTCGAGGTCGTCACCCCGGAGGATTACATGGGTGACGTGATCGGTGACCTCAACTCGCGCCGCGGCAAGGTCGGTCAGATGGAACAGCGTGGCAACAACCAGGTCGTGTCGGCCGAGGTTCCACTGTCGGAGATGTTCGGCTACTCCACTGACCTACGCTCCAAAACGCAGGGTCGTGCCAACTACACGATGCAGTTCCACAGCTACCAGCCGACTCCCAAGTCGGTCCAGGAAGAGATCGTTGCCCGGGTCACCGGGCAGTAACCCTTATCAACACCCAACAACAACTACCTGAATCGCAAAGAAAGGCAGTCTCCGATGTCCAAGGAGAAGTTTGAGCGTACGAAGCCGCATGTGAATGTGGGGACGATGGGTCATATTGACCATGGGAAGACGACGTTGACGGCTGCGATCACCAAGACTTTGTCTGATCGTGTTGATGGGAATGCGTTTACGGAG
>JAAEPF010000011.1 GCA_024222295.1 Actinomycetes bacterium | reverse complement strand
CGAGGTGCTCAACACGTTCGCAGTGGTCGCCGCGCCCTCGCGCGCGGCCGGCGGCCTCAACCCGCGCTACGGCGATGTGATCGACCGCATCATGTTCTATGCACCGGTGGTGACAGACCCCGAGACATGGGGTCCGGTCATGGACGGCCTTCGGTCAGCTTCCGCCGACTGAACCAGCCGGCGTGGGCGCTCAGCCTTCGAGGAGGCTGAGAGTCTCCGCCTTGTGACTCGCCCTCGCGGCCGAACGCTGGAGCTTACCCGAAGAGGTCTTGGGCACCGTGCCCGGCTCCACCAGCAGCACTTCCTTGGGCGGCACGCCCTCCGCTTCGGTCACGGCGATGGTGACCTCCCGGCGGATCTCGTCGAGGTCGCCGCCCCTCGACTCGGCCACGACCACGATGTTCTGCGCACCGTGACGACCATCGACACCGAACGCAATCACGTTGCCGGTGCGCACGCCCTCGACCTCACCCACGACCTTCTCGATGTCCTGTGGGTACACGTTGCGGCCACCGATGATGATGACGTCCTTCGAGCGCCCGCACACCACCAACTCCCCTTCGACCTCGTAACAGAGGTCGCCGGTGTGCAGCCACCCGTCCGCCAACAGTTCCTCGGTGGCTTCGGGCTGCTTGTAGTAGCCGTCGGTGAGACCGGTGCCACGCAGCAACAGCTCGCCGACCTTGCGCTCCGGCAGGTCCTCGCGTGTCTGCGGGTCGACGATTCGCATCTCCATGCCGGGTACCGGGCTCCCGAGCCTTGCCAGTTCGACCGCGCCCTCGCTGTCGGGTTCGACCGGCACCGCCTCGTGGTCGAGCTCGAGTGAACGCTTGTCGACCCAATCGGTGCGGAGTCCCTTGCCCTGCGGCGGGAAGCAACCCGCGATGCAGATCTCGGCCATGCCGAACGCCGGGAACGCGGCTGCCGGATCGATGCCGAACCGCTCGCCCGCATCGAAGAAACGGCGGAAGGTCCTGGCGTCGATCGGCTCCGCGCCGTTGAGCAGGATCCGTAGCTGTGACAGCTCGAGCGGCTCCTCGCAACGGCGCAGCGCCCGCGCCGCGAGCGCATAGGCGAAGTTGGGCCCGGCGGTGGCCGTGCCCTCGAAGTCCGAGACCCAGCGCATCCAGCGCAACGGCCTGGCCAGGAAGTCCTGCGGTGCACCCTGTACCAGGTCGGTACCAAGGGTCATGGGGATCGTGAGGAGGCCGATGAGCCCCATGTCGTGGTACAGCGGCAGCCACGAAACGATCTTCTCGTGGTTGGTGAGCGATGCTGCTTCCCAGGCGCTGTCGAGGTTGTTGCAGATGGCGCGGTGCGGCAGCATCACGCCCTTGGGCTCCGAGGTGGAGCCGGAGGTGAACTGGAGCACCGCCAGCGAATCAGGGTCGGACTTGGGCCTGTCGTAGTCGCCTTGTCCGGGACCGCTGCCAACCAGTTCGTCGAGTGAGAGGAACGGCGGGTCTCCGTCCTGGGGTTCCACGAAGGCGAGCAGTTCGGGATCGATCAACACCATCTTGGAGTCGGAACGATGGATCCGGTTGCGTGTCTGCTCGATGAACTGGTCGAGCGCCCCCATGCGCATCGGTAGCGGCATCGTCACGAGGGTGGCTCCGGTGAGCCACACAGCCTGGATGGCCGTAATCAGCGACCGGGTGGTGGGCCCCAACAGTGCGACATGGTCGCCGGGCTTCACTCCCCTCGCCTGCAGGTGGGCCGCGGCGGCCAGAGCCTCGCTGTGCAGGTCGGCCCAGGAGACGGTCTCGTGGTCATCTCCGCTGATGAAGGTGATCGTGCGCCCCGAGTATTCGGCGACGTTCTCGATTCGATCGATGAGTGAAAGCACGTGGTTGTGACCTCAGGGGGTGCGGGTCGGTTACTGACTGTGTCCGAAGCCACACCCGTCGGTTCGGACCAGTCTGCCCGCTTCGCGAGGGCTCTGCTGACCGCAGCGCTCAGAGCACGAAGTTGACGATCTTCGGGGGGCGGGCGATGACCTTGCGGGGCTCGCCGTCCAGTTGCGCAGCCACCTTCTGCGATGCCCTCGCCGCAGCGATGCAGGCCGCCTCATCGGCATCGGCAGGCACTTCGACGCGGTCGCGGACCTTGCCGTTGACCTGCACGACCATCGTGACGGTCTCTTCCACGAGCATCGACTCGTCGGCCGTCGGCCACGACCGGGTGTGAACGTGCTCGCCATCGTGGCGCCTCGACCACAGCTCCGCGGTGATGTGCGGTGTGGCGGGGGCGAGCAAGGTCACCAGCGTGTCCATCGCCGCCTCGATGGTTTGCCCGTGAACGCCGTCGTCGGACTGCACGTAGCGGTACAGGTCGTTGAGGTACGCCATCGCACGTGCGACGGCCACGTTGTAGGCCCAGCGGCCGAAGTCGTCGGAGTAGTCGGCGATGAGGCGGTTCATCGCCCGCAACACCTCGGTGTCGACTTCGGTCAGCTCGCCTTCCCGCACGGTCGTCTGCGCCATCAGCTCGGAACCCGGGACGGCAAGGCGCCAGAGCCGTTGCAGAAAACGACTGCAGCCCTCGAGGCCGAAGTCCTCCCAGTCGACGTCTTCCTCGGGCGGCTTCACCGCCAGGTGCGCGAGACGCAAGGAGTCGGCACCCAAGGTGTCGATGATCTCCTCGGGCGTCACCAAGTTGCCGCGCGACTTCGACATCTTGGCGCCGTCGAGGCGGATCATGCCCTGGGTGAACAGGCGCTGGAACGGCTCTCGTAGATCCTTGGGCGCCACTTCCAGGTCAGCCAGCGCCTTGGTGAAGAACCGGGCGTACATGAGGTGCAGCACGGCGTGCTCAGCACCACCGATGTACTGGTCCACCGGCATCCAGGGCGCCACCTCGCCGGCCGCGAACGGGGCCTCGGAGTTCCACGGATCGCAGAACCGCAGGAAGTACCACGACGAGTCCACGAACGTGTCCATCGTGTCGGTCTCGCGCGTGGCCGGGCCACCGCACTTCGGGCATGTCGTGTGCAGGAACCCTTCGTGGGACTGCAACGGGGACTGGCCGGTGGGGCGGAACTCGACGTCGTCGGGAGCCAGAACCGGGAGCTGGTCCTCGGGCACCGGCTGGATGCCGTCGATGTCGCAGTACACCACTGGTATCGGGCAACCCCAGAACCGCTGGCGACTGACCAGCCAGTCCCGAAGGCGGAAGTTGACCGTGGCGTCGCCGATGCCGACCTGTTCGATCCACTCGATCGCCCTCGCCTTGGCTGCGCCGACGTCCAGGCCATTGAGGTCGGGTCCGGGGGCATCGGTCTGGTCTGCAGCCGGGCTGTTGAACGCCGGCCCATCGCCTGTGAACGCCTCGCCGTCGAAGTCCGCCGGCGGCTCGACCGTGCGGATGATCGGCAGGCCGAAGGTCGTGGCGAACTCCCAGTCACGCTGGTCCTGCCCCGGTACCGCCATGACGGCACCGGTGCCGTAGGTGGCGAGCACGTAGTCGGCGAGGTGAACGGGCACCGGCTGGCCCGTGAACGGATTGAGTGCGTATGCCCCGGTGAACGTGCCGCGCTTGTCGAGCGAGCCCTCGGTGGAGAGCCGGTCGATCTCTGAAGTCATGCGAGCCTGCTCGACAAACGCACTGACCGCCTCGACTTGCTCCGCAGTGGTGATCTTCGCCACCAGGTCTGCTTCGGGTGCGAGCACGCAGAAGGTCATGCCGTAGGAGGTGTCGGGCCTGGTGGTGAACACCCGCATGCCGAGGCCGTCGGGGTGCGGGTTGCCGTCGGCATCACAGATGGCCATGTCGAACTCGACGCCCTCGGAGCGGCCGATCCAGTTGCGCTGCTGGGTGACGACCCGCTCGGGCCAGTCAAGCTCATCGAGGTCGTCGAGCAGTTCCTGCGCGTAGTCGGTGATGCGGAAGTACCACTGCTCGAGGTCGCGGCGCTCCACCAGGTCATCGGAACGCTCGCATCGCCCGTCCACGACCTGCTCGTTGGCGAGCACGGTCTGGCAGCCCGGGCACCAATTGACGGTGGCGCCCTTGCGGTACGCGAGACCGCTCTCCAGGAACTTCAGGAAGATCCACTGGGTCCACCGGATGAAGTCGGGATCGTGACTGAACACCTCGCGGCGCCAGTCGTAGACACCGCCGATCCGGATGAGCGACGTCCGCAGCTCCTCCATCCGCTCCTCGGTGAACGTGCGCGGATGCACTCCGGTCTTGATGGCGGCGTTCTCCGCAGGGAGGCCGAACGAGTCGAAACCCATCGGTGACAGCACTGCGTCGCCTGCCATCGTGCGGTACCGGGTGAGAAGGTCACCGAAGGTGTAGTTGCGGACATGGCCCATGTGCGCCGCACCCGACGGATACGGGTACATGCAGAGCACGTAGTAGCGGCTCCGGGGGTCGTCGTTGTCGACCTCGTAGCTGCCGTTGTCACGCCAGTAGCGCTGCCAGCGCGGCTCGATTTCGGTGGGAACGTAGGCGGGACCGTCTTGGTGGTCACCCGCGCCGAGGGCGTCGCTGGGCATCACCGGATGCTACTGACGACAACCCATCGCCCCCGAACCCATTGCCGGCACCATCCACGCACCCACGGCTGTGACGCGGTTTCCCGCACCGGTTCGCGCCGCGATATGGTGCACCTTCCCTTCTCGGGGCCGTAGCTCAGTTGGGAGAGCGCTTCCATGGCATGGAAGAGGTCGTGGGTTCGATTCCCATCGGCTCCACTCAGAGGATGTCCCCCGACTTCTCAGGCGTCGGGGTCGTCCGCCGCAAGGCCTTCGAAGTAGGCGCGCAGCGTTCGCTTGCCACGAGGCGGGCCCACGCCGTCGACTTCGCCGGCCACCACGATGAACTGGAACAGGTCGCCGAACTGCTTCGACAGCAGCCCGATGCCCTTCACCATCACCTGCGCCACGCCGATGGGCACCACGATCACCTTCGGCTGCTTGCCCAACACGTCGAAGGCCAGTTCCACTGCCTCGCGCTGGGTCATCTCGTCGGGTCCACCGGCCTCGATGTCCACTTCGTCGCCTTCGGCCGCTTCGACCACGACCTCGGCCACGTCGCGCCCGTGGATGGGAGTCATCCGGTTGGAGCCGTCACCCACGAGCAGCGCCCTGCCCCGCTTGGCCATCGACAGCAGCGACCCCATGTCCGAGAAGTAGCCACACGGGCGCACGATCGCGTATTGCAGACCTGATGCCTTGAGGTGGTCCACCACCTTCTCGTGCGCCCGCGTGATCGCCAGGTCGGATATGAGCGGATCGTCGGCTCCCTGCATGGACACGTACACGAACTTGCGGACCCCGGCTTCGACCGCCATGTCGACCAGCCGACGGTTGTAGCCGTAGTCGACGGTCTCGAAGTCGAGCCGGTCCCGCTGGCGGGAGATCCCCACACTGGAAAAGACTATGTCTATGCCCTCCATCAGCCCGTCGAGCGTCGACGGATCACCCAGTTCTCCGACGAAGACGTCGTCGACGTCGCCCTTGCCGATCCCCGGCGCGGTGAACGGCCCGGGTTCGCGCAGCTTGTCGGCACTGCGGGTGAGGGCCCGCACCCAGTAGCCACGCTCGCGGAACGCCTGCACCGCGAACTTCCCGATGTAGCCGGTCGCCCCAGCCACGAGCACCCTCTCGGAATCGTGGCGTGACTTGTCGGTTCCAGCGGAGTCGGACATGGCCCGATGCTATGTCCCCACCGCAGCCCACCCCGCCGGCCCGCTGCTGCAGATGAGCCCGGCGCGGCGGGCCGGCTCGGTGATGCGGTCAGCTGGCGCTGTCCGCATCGGCGTGGCCTTCGGGGCGCCAGTGCGTCCTGGGCACGTCGCCGTAGAGCCGCTCGATGCGGTAGTAGGCACGCTCCTCGGCGTGGAACACGTGCACGATCACGTCGCCGTAGTCAAGCAGGACCCAACGCCTGGCGCCGCGGCCCTCATCGGCGCGCGGGCTCTCACCGAGCTGCTCCTTCACGTCTCGTTCGATCTCGTCGACGATCGCCTTGACCTGCGGCTCGTTGGCCGCGGAGACGACCACGAAGTGGTCGCAGATCCCGATTGCCTCGGCCACATCCAACACGACGATGTCGGTCGCCTGCTTCTCGTCGGCGGCGCGGGCGGCCACGACCGCAAGGTGTGTCGCCTGGTCCTCCGGATGGTCTGAGCTCACGCCCCGCCTCCGCCCAGGGTGACCAGGACCACGGCCGACTCGATCTCCGATGTGGTCTCCGTTGCTGTGACGCCGAGCTCGGCGGCGAGCAGGTCCGCAGTGTCCGCGGCCGCGGGGCCGGCGTACTGCACCGTGGTCGCCGGTTCCTCGAAGCTGTCGGCGTTGCCGACGAGGCTGACCCATCCACCCGACTTGACCACCACGGGCACCGCCGCCGCTGTGGCGTCGGGATCGGTGGTGCCATTGAGCACCGCGACCGGCTCGCGCACGCCTGGGGCGGGCGACGACGGCAAGGGCACCACGCGGGCCACGAAGTTGTCGATCGTGGTCTCGTCGGGCATCCATGCCACCAGCAGGCTGTCGGGCACCGGGACACGGGCCATCGGCACCGTGTCGAAGCGGACTTCCCCGGCCATCAAGGTCCACAACGCCTCGGAGAATCCGGGGCCGTCACTGTCCAGGGCGCGCTCACCCGCCGGCAGCTCGGGCTGCTCGATGATCGACGCACGGGCAAGTAACGCCTCCCAGACCGCCTGCGTGCGCAGGGCCTGGTTGGGCGCAGGGTCATCGGTGCCCTCGAAAGCCATGAAGCCGGCGATCTCCTCGGGTTGCAGGCTCACCGGACCGGCCCGCCAACGGACTTCCTGGGTGCCGTCCTCGAGGCGCTCCACGAGGTCATCGACGTTGTCGACCTCGATCGGCTCCCCATTGGCCAGCTGTGCAACCGCCTCGGCCGGCACGACCTCAGCGGAGTTGATGCGGAACGTCAGCGCAATGCCGAGGCGTTCCTGGAGTCCCTCGATGCCGCCTTCGGCGAACACGTCGCCGAGGAACATGGGTGGGGCTCCCTCGAACTCCGGAACCACGAACGATGGCGAGATCGGCACCGCGGTGCCGCCCAGACCGCTCTGGTCCGGCACGAGCACAAGAGCCGAGGCGAACGCACCTGCCGAGTCGGTAAGCACGAACAGGTCGGTCTCGGTCAATCGGGGCTCGGCCACGTATCCGGGCTGGGTCGGGTCGGTCTCGCGGGCCTGGGTGCCGCCGCCCACCTTGAGGCTCGCCTGGTAGCCGACCCACGCCAGACCGCCGAGCAGGCCCACGCACAACAGCGTGAACAGCACGCCCCACAGCGTGATGCGCTTCTGGCGGGTCTGGACGCGACGGCGACGCACGACCGCAGCCGCCGCCGGCGGCAGGGGTGCCGACGGCGAGCCGAACGCATCCGGGCTGGGCTCGGCCTGTTGCTGTGGCTGCGCGCCCGACCCTTGCGCGCCCGTTTCGTCCTCGGTCGCAGTCATCAGCCTCTGCAGGTCCCGCTCATCGTCTGCCAGCGTAGAGTCCGCGCCCCTCTATGACCGAGATGACGGGGTCCGGCACTAGGAAGCGGATGGAGCGGCCGTCGGCCACACGCTGGCGCAGTTCGGTCGACGACACCTCGAGGCGGGGGGCGTCCACCCGTTGCACCTCCAGCCCGTCGGGTACCGCGATGGAGGATCCAGGGCGATCGACGACCGCTATGCGGCAGAGGTCGGCGAGCCGCTCGTGGTCGTGCCAGGTCGGGATTCCCGACGCAGCATCGGCACCCAGTACGAGATGCAGCTCCGCTCCCGGGTACAGCAAGGCGAGCTCCTCGAGGGTTTCCACCGTGTACGTCGGCCCTGAACGGCGCACCTCGATGTCGCACACCTCCAGGCCGTCGAGGCCATCGGCTGCGGCTTCGAGCATCGCCAGGCGGTCGGTGGCCGGCGACACCTCCACGACGCCCACCTTCTGCCACGGCTCGCCGGCGCAGACCATCAACACGCGGTCGAGCGAAAGGGCTTCGAGCACGTCGGTCGCCATCACCAGATGGCCGATGTGCGGCGGATCGAACGTCCCCCCGAACACCCCGAGCCTCTCAGTGCCAGTCCGGTCACTGTCGGGGCCGCGCTCCACCTGACCACGGTAGCGAGTGGAGGGCACTAGCCAAACGGCGTTGTCGGGAAATCCCGCAAACTTCTGCGCTCAACCACTAAACCCGAGTTGCCCTGGGCCGATACCTCAGGGTGTCGGATGCGTTGTACCCGGTGCGGCATCTCGCCGTGCCGGCCACGGAAAGGCCCAATGATGAGCGACTCGGTAGGCATGTACCTCAACGAGATCGGAACGGTGCCACTTCTGGACGCCGACGACGAGGTCGAACTGTCCCAGGTCATCGAGGCAGGCGTCGAAGCCCGTCGGCGCAAGGAAGCCGGTGAGCGGGGACGGGGCCTCGACCGTGCCATCGCCTCAGGGGCCGCGGCAAAGGACCGCTTCATACGGGCCAACCTCCGCCTCGTGGTCAGCGTCGCCCGCCGCTACCCACTGCCCCCGGGGATGGAACTGCTCGACCTGATCCAGGAGGGCAACCTGGGCCTCGAGCACGCGGTCGACAAGTTCGACTGGCGCAAGGGTTTCAAGTTCTCCACCTACGCCACGTTCTGGATCCGCCAGGCGATCGGCCGTGCACTCGATCAGAAGGCGTCGCTCGTGCGACTGCCGGGCGACCGCTCCGCCAGCCTGCGCTCAGCGCTGCGCGTTGTGTCAGGCGACGGTGACGAGCTCGACGACGAGCACGCCCGCCTGCATCGCCTCACAACCCCCACATCGCTCGACCGCACCGTCGGCGACGACGACTCCAACGAGCTCGTCGACCTGATCGCCGACGCCAAGCCGGGCCCCGAGGCCCTCACACTCGACGCCGAACACGAACAGTGGCTGCACAGCCTCCTCGACGTGCTCGACCCGCGGGCCCGCACCGCCGTGGAGCGCCGCTTCGGTCTCTGCGACGGCCAGCGACGTAGCTACCGCGAGGTCGGCGAGGAGCTCGGCGTGACCGCCGAGGCCGCTCGCCGACTGGTCAAGCGAGCCGTGGTTACCGTCCGCGACAACGCCATGGCCACCACCGGCGGGCCGAACTAGGCAAACCACACCGCCCCCGGCCTGCGGCGGGCGTCAATCGACTTCGGCCCGCGCATGGGTGACTTGTACCCTCTTGGGCGATGTCGAGCACTGGTACTACCCCCGAACGCCCTGCATGGACGCCCGATTCGTGGCGCTCGCGCACCGCGCTGCAGCAGCCCAACTGGCCTGATGAGGGGGACCTCGACTCGGTTCTGAAGGCGCTCTCCGCAGTGCCACCACTCGTTTTCGCTGGCGAGGCTCGGGCGCTCACCTCGGACCTGGCCCGTGTGTCCGCCGGCGAGGCGTTCCTGTTGCAGGCCGGTGACTGCGCGGAATCCTTCGATTCGTTCTCTGCGGACTCGATCCGCGAGCGCCTGCGCGTGATCCTGCAGATGGCTGTGGTGCTCACCTACTCCGCAGGCGTTCCAGCCGTGAAGGTGGGCCGCATCGCCGGCCAGTTCGCCAAGCCCCGCTCATCTGACACCGAGACCGTGGACGGCGCGGAGCTGCCCAGCTTCCGCGGCCACATGGTCAACGACATCACCTTCAACGAGACAGCCCGGGTGCCCTCCGCACAGCGGCTTCTGCACGCCTACAACCAGTCGGCATCCACACTCAACCTGCTGCGCGCCTTCACCAAGGGCGGATTCGCGGACCTCAACCGGGTGCACCAGTGGAACCAGGAGTTCGTGTCTGCCAGCCCGGAGGGTCGCCGGTACGAGCGCCTCGCGGATGAGATCGACCGGGCCATGCGCTTTATGCGTGCCACCGGGATCGATCCCGCCACGGTGCCGGGCCTGCACGAGGTCGACTTCTACACCAGCCATGAGGCACTCGTGCTCGGCTACGAGGAAGCCCTCACCCGCAAGGACTCACTCACCGGCGACTGGTACGACTGCTCGGCACACATGGTGTGGATCGGCGAGCGCACCCGGGGCCTCGAAGACGCCCACGTGGAGTTCTTCCGCGGCATCTCGAATCCGGTCGGCTGCAAGGTCGGCCCCACGATGTCAGCGGACGAGGTCCTGCAGATGTGTGCGCTGCTCAACCCCGACCGCGTGCCCGGCCGCCTCACATTGATCACACGGATGGGTGCCGACAGGGTCGAAGAAGGGCTGCGGCCGCTGCTGGCCGCCGTTCGCGATGCGGGGCATCCGGTCGTGTGGACCTGTGACCCGATGCACGGGAACACGTTCACCGCGCCATCGGGGCGCAAGACCCGCCACTTCGACGCCATCCTCGAAGAGATCCGGGGCTTCTTCGCGGCACACCGCGCCGAGGGCACCTGGCCCGGCGGCGTGCACGTGGAGCTGACCGGCGACGACGTCACCGAGTGCCTCGGGGGTGCGGAGGACCTGCTGGATGACCAGCTGGGGCTTCGCTACGAGACGATGTGCGATCCCCGCCTCAACGGCCGCCAGAGCGTGGACCTCGCGTTCCGGGTCGCGGAGCTGCTCCGCGGCGACTGACGTTTCGGTCCCCGGCCCTCCCCGGCGGCACCCCAGCACTGGTTGCACGTCGAAGCAGCGGCACAGGTCACAGCGCTGAATTGTTGACCGCACGGGTCGGGTTTCGGTAGAAATACGACCAGTCCGGTCGGGTTTATGTCCGGACAATCGCTGAGCCAACAGCTCCAACCCGAGGGGTCCGGATGACAACCATCGAGATCGACACAGGCGGCGACGTCGACATCGACAGCATCGACCCCGGCATGGTGGGGGACATCCGCAAGTTCGAGCGCGTGCTCGCCCGCTACCTCGCGGATGAGGTCGACGAAGACGTCTTCAAGGTCTTCCGCCTCGCCAACGGCGTCTACGGCCAGCGCCAGGGCGGCCACAACCAGATGCTGCGCATCAAGGCCCCCTACGGAGCCATCACTGCGGACCAACTCGACCGCCTCGCAGCCGTTTCAGAGCGATACAGCCGGGGCTGGGGCCACCTCACCACCCGCCAGAATGTCCAGTTCCACTACGTGCAGCTCGAAGAGGTGCCCTCGGCACTGTGGGACCTCGCAGCGGTGAACCTCACCACACGCGAGGCCTGCTCCGACACCGTGCGCAACGTAATGGGCTGCCACCTCGCCGGTGCATGCCCCAACGAGGTGCTCGACATCCAGCCATGGGCAGAAGCGGCGTTCCGCCACTTCCTGCGCAACCCGATCTCGGCCCGGCTCCCCCGCAAATTCAAGATCAACTTCTCGGGCTGCGTGACCGACTGCGGCCAGGCGATGTTCAACGACGTCGGCGTCATCGCGATCAACCGCACCGCGGACGACGGCACCACGGAGCCGGGCTTCAGGGTCTACGTGGCCGGTGGCCTCGGCGCCAACCCGCACCCAGCGGTGGCGCTCGAGGACTTCACCACCCGCGAGGAACTGCTGGCCACCCTCGAGGCATGCGTACGGGTCTTCGAACAGGCCGGCAACCGCAAGAACAAGCTGCGGGCCCGCATGAAGTGGCTCGTGGACGAGCTTGGCATCGACGAACTGCGCGATCGGGTGCTCACATCGCGCAAGTTCCTGATGGCCTCGGCAACCTGGCCAGAGGGCATCCCGCCCGAGGTCGAGCTCGCAGGCGACACCCCGGCCGGCCACGGCACAGGACCCGTGACCGCCATCGGCCAGGGCGTGCCGGTAACCCTCAGCGGCACCAGCGCCCTCAGCCGATGGGACCAGGCCAACGTGGTGCGAGGCGTTGCCAACGGCACCGTGTCGGCACTCGCATGGAGCCGACTCGGTGACGTGACCGCGGATCAGTTCCGCGGCATCGCCGCCCTGGCCCGCGAGGTCGGCGCGGAGGTACGCATCACCAACCGGCAGAACTTCGTGCTGCGCCAGCTCAGCGAAGACCAGCTCGCCCTGGTGCACGAGCGCCTAGAATCACTCGGCATGGCCCAGCCCGGTGCAGAACTCGCACGCGACGTGGTCGCCTGTCCGGGCGCCGACACCTGCAACCTGGCCATCACCCAGAGCCGCGGCCTCGCCTCGGCCATCGGTGAGGCCCTCGAGGCAGCCGGACTGGCCGAACTCGACGGCGTGCGCACGAATATCTCGGGCTGCACCAACTCGTGCGGCCAGCACCACATCGCCGACATCGGGTTCTTCGGAGCCGAGCGCCGGGCGCATGGCCGCTCGGCTCCCGGCTACCAGATGCTGCTCGGTGGCTACATCGGCAACGAGCAGGCCGAGTTCGGCCGCAAGGCCCTGCGGCTGCCCGCCAAGTCAGCCCCCGAGGCCGCTGTGCGGGTCATTGGCCGCTACGCCAACGAGCGAGAGGTTGGCGAGGCATTCGGTACCTGGCTCGAGCGGGTAGGCGGCGCTACGACCGTCGCCCAGGGCCTAAGCGACCTCGACGTGTTCCCCACGCCCGAGGACAACGAGGACTTCTACGTCGACTACGGCGAGACCGGCCCCTATGAGGCCGAGGTCGGCGACTCGGAGTGCGCAGTATGACCGCCACGGCCAACACTTCACCCTCCGGCGTCACCGCTCTGTCGGTCGGGTCGGAACCGGTGTCGGGCGCAGAACCGGCGCCCGGATTGTTCACCCCGGCCAGCTTCACCGACGCGGAGATCGAGGAACTCAACACCGAATTCGAGTCGGCACCGGCGTCAAAGATCATCCGCTGGGCATCCGACAACTTCGGCCCGGCACTCTCGCTCGCTGCCTCGATGACCGACGCAGTACTGATCGACCTTGCGGTGAAGGTGCAGCCGGCGATCGAAGTCGTCTTCATCGACACCGGCTACCACTTCCCGGAGACGCTCGACACCGTCGAAACCGTGCGCCGGCGCTACGGCCTCAACCTGCGGATGATGACGGTCCCCCACCACGACGAAGCGCTGTGGGAAGCAGACCCGGAGAACTGCTGCTCGGCGTTGAAGGTCGGCCAGCTCGACAGAGCCCTCGCAGGCAAGGCCGCCTGGATGTCAGGGCTGCGCCGCGAGGAGGCCGAGAGCCGCAAGGACTCCCCCATCGTCGGCCGCGACCTCCGCGGGCTGATCAAGGTGAACCCGCTCGCCAACTGGTCCGGCGCCGACATCGCCGCGTACATCGAGGACCACGACGTGCCGGTCAACCCGCTGACGAAGCAGGGATACCCCTCGATCGGCTGCATGCCGTGCACCCATCCCGTCGCCGAGGGCGAGGATCCGCGCTCCGGTCGCTGGGCGGGGCGCGACAAGACCGAGTGCGGCCTGCACATCGCGTGAGCCGCTGAGCGGTCCGGCCGACCGGTCCGCCCCTCCGGCGCGGGCGGACTTTGACATCCCACCAGCCACGCCGGATCATGGCGGTCGTGAATGACACGCCCGTGAACCGTTCGACCGCCGCTGCCGAGGTCGTCTCAGGGCTGTCCTCCAGTGCGGTGCCGACCCGGCTGATGATCCTGGGTCTCGCGCACACCGACGGCACGGTGCATGGCACCGAGCTGTACCGAGTGGCCACCGAGTGCGGCATCTCCATCGAGACCGTCCGGTCAGCGATCCGGCGCCTGATAGCAGAAGGCCTGTTCAGCCGCGAGGGTGAAGGGCGCGACGCCTTGTTTCCCGCCACCGAGGCCGGCCGGTCCGCTCTGGAGGTCACGCAGCAGCGCCACCTGCTCGCCTATGCACAGGATGCTGCCGGGCGGGGTTGGGACCTCAAGTGGCGCGTCGTCAGCTTCGCGATCCCCGAGTCGATGCGCACCGAACGCGACCAGTTCCGCGACCACCTCCTGGCCCTCGGCGGAGCACCGCTGCAGCCGGGGTCCTACATCTCACCGCACCGGTGGGAAGACGAGGTGCGCGCAGATGCCGAGCGGCTCGAAATCACGGGCCATGTGAGTTTGATGACCACCGACGACCTCGACCTCGGCGGAGTCACCAATCCGCGCGAGCTCGCCGCCAACCTGTGGGACCTCGACTCGGTCGCCGACGCCTACAGGCGTTTCATCGAGACTTACGCGGAGGTACCCGCGCGCCTCGAAGAGATGCGCGACCGTGGCGAGCGCCTCAGCGAGCAGGACTTCCTGCCCGGTGCACTGCACATCGCGATCCGGTTCAACGAGTGCTTCGAGTCGGACCCGCTATTGCCGCCCGAGCTGCTGCCGAAGCCGTGGCCCGGCCGCGAGGCCCGCGACCTGCTCGCGCGCTGTCGTCGCCTCGGGGTGCTGGCGCGCAGCGAGAAGTCAGGTCCCGCCCTGTTCACCGTGTTCGACGACGCCATCGCCCACCTGCCCTGAGCTGCCCGAGGCGCCCGCGTTTCGCCGCTTCGCCTTGTACATCTCGGCATCGGCGGCACCCACGAGCGCGTCGACCCCCTGGCCAGCGCGGAACACCGTGGTGCCGATGCTCAAACCCACTCCCTCACCACCGACCGACAGCGCCTCCATGCGCGCCGACACCCGGCCGGCCACGGCGTCGATCTGCTCTGGCGACTCGAGACCTCGGCACAGCGCCACGAACTCGTCACCACCCACCCGTGCCACCTCGTCGCCCTCGCGCACCGACTGCGACAGCGCCTCAGCCACCGCACGCAGCACCTCGTCGCCGGCAGCGTGCCCGAAACGGTCATTGATTGTCTTGAACCGGTCGACATCGCAGTAGAGCACCCCGACCCTGCCGACCTGCTGGGGAGAACCGACACACACCCCGAGCAGGCGGTAGAACTCGTCGCGGTTGAGCACACCGGTGAGTGAGTCCCGACGGGCCCTTTCGTGGAGTGCTGCCTCAGCCCGGCACCGCCGCATGCTCGAGAGCACGAGAAGACCCAGCAAGCTGACCGGCTCGGTGTTGATCTCGTCCCAGGAGCCGAGTCCTCCCTCGAAGCCGAGGCGGAGCACGGCCCGTGGCCGCTCCGCCGAGAGCCGCATCTCGACGGTGGCGTCGAGCCCGGCGTCGATACAGTGCTTGGCACCCACGTGGCCGGCTGCCGCAGACAGGTCGCTGCACATGCAGGCACCAGTCGATCGACCGCATGCGTCGAGGCAGACCTCGTCGAACGTTGCCCCGATCTGGGCTATCTGGCCGGGCGTCCAGTCGTCGCGCGAACGCGCAGCCCAGCTCGCCTCGATCCGCAGGGGCCCCGCGTCGTGCTCCGACCATGCGATCTCCACGACGCTGGCGCCGAACAGGCCACACAGCGATTGCAGCAGGTGCTGGGTCACGTCCCCGACGTCATACCAGTGCGCCTTGGCGAACTCGACGGAGGCGAAGTGGATGAGCTGCTGAAGGGTGGCCTGGCGGTCGGCAAGTTCGTCCCGCTCAGCCACCTCCCGTACCGCCAGCACCATCCAGGCACCACCCGGGCCGTCGACTGCCTCGGTCGTGATCTCACACGCCACCCACTTGTCGTCGGTCGCACGCAGCCGCACCGTGATCGGTCCGTGGTAGCCGCCCCGTGCGGCCAGCGCATCGAGTGCCGGCATGATCGACCGGGCATCGGCCGGGTGCACGAACTGCAACAGGTGGTACTGGCGGTGCGGACTCGGCTTGAGCGCCAGTATGCGCTCGGAAGCGGAACTCGCGAAGCGGATCTTCCAGCCCGGATCGATGACCACTGCCATGTCCGGACCCGCACGCCCGGCAAGGCACGCGAGGTCACGCAGCGAGGCTTGATCAGGCACCCTCCGCCCAGCTTTTCCGCCCACGTCCCGTCTCCAGCCCGCCGTTGCCGCTACCGCACTTTCACCATGCCAGTCTCACAGCGAGTCTGCGACACCACAACGCTTTCACGAACGGAGTTCGGTGACATGTGTCGCATGCGCGCGGACTCCGACCGGCTTCAGACCAGGTGGTCCACGAATCCTTCGAGTTGGCGCAGGTTGCGGCACTCGAAAGTGCCGTCGCAATGAACGCCGTACTCCCCCACGATCGAGTCGCCCGTGTCCCAGTAAGCCTTGGGCTCGGGGTTGAGCCAGTAGACGTGGCGTGCCTTGTGCCGCATCTCCTTGACCACCCATGACTGTGACGCGTGGTAGTTGTTCCGGGCGTCGCCAAGGATGATCACGGTGGTCTTCGGGCCGATGTCCTTGCCGTGCGCCTGCCAGAAGACCTCGAAGGCGTGTCCGTAGTCGGAGTGGCCGTCGACCCACACCACGTCGGCTTCGGTGTTGACCCGGTGGATCGCTTCGAGGATGTCCTCGGTTCCCTCGAAGAAGCTGGTCACCTCATCGATGCCGTCGATGAACACGAAGCTGCGCACCTTGGAGAACTGCCCCGCGATGGCGTGCACGAGGTGCAGAGTGAAACGGGCGAACGCGGCCACGGAACCGGAGATGTCGGCGATCACGAAGATCTCGGGCTTCGTGGGCCGCGGGTAGCGGAACTTCGGCTCGGCCGGGACACCGCCGTAGCTGAGCGAGTGGCGCACCGTGTTGCGGAAGTCGAGCGGCCCCTTGCGGCCATGTCGGCGCTTGCGGGCCAACCGCACCGCCAGGCGCCGGGTCAGCGGCTGGAGTGCCTTGCGTAGCGAGATCATCTCCTCGCGGCTCGCGTGCATGAAGTCGATGTCCTCCGGCAGCGGCTTGCGCAGCGTCTTGGCCATCGCCTCCACACCACGGTCGGCCACGAGTCGGCGCCGGATCTCCGCCTCGACCTCCTGTTTGAACTGCTCGATGCGGTGTTCGAACTCGTCCTTCTCGAGGCGCTCCTCCAGCGGAGTCAGCGGCTCGGGTGACTGCTCTCGGGCAGCCTCCATGAGCTGCTCCATCATCGCGTCGAGGTCCAGGTTCCGAAGGGTGCGGTACAGGTAGTAGGTGCCGCCCACCGGGCGCCCCGGCTCCATGCCCGCGTAGCGCTTCACCGACTGACGGGCGGCTGCGCGCATCATGCCCTGATCCGCGCGCTGGAGTGACTGGAGCAGCATCTGGGCGAGCTCCTCGGGGGTCAGGTTGTCGCCCGCTCCCCCGCCCTGGCCCTGGCCTTCACCCTGGCCGTCGCCCTGGCCCTGGCCTTCCATGTCGTCGAGCTCGGAAGGGTCGAGGTCGCCGTCTGCCTCCTCGCCAACCGCGTACTGGCTGCCGCGCAGCGAGAAGTACACCTCGAAGACGGTCTCGAAGGCCCGCCAGTGGGCATGGTTCTTCACCAGCGTGGCTGCGAGCGCGTACTTGAACGCCTCTCGGTCCTCGATCGGGATCTGTTCGACCGCCGCCATTGCATCGAGGTTCTCGGTGAGGCTCACCGGCAGGCCGGCCTCGCGCAGCTCCACGATGAACCCACTGAGCAGGTCCATCAGGGCCTTGCCCGTGCCCGCGTTGGCGGCAGCTTCTAGCTCCGCGTCGGCGTCGGCAGCGGGCGCGTCGGTCACTTGGACGACCCCTCGAACGCCTCGGAGTCCGCTGCGAACTCCTTGACGGCCTTCGCGATGTCGGTCTGGTACTTGAGCAGGATGTTTGCGGTCGACGCGGCCGTCTCCTCGTCGATCTGGTCGACGCCGAGCAACATGAGCGTGTTGGCCCAGTCGAGGGTCTCCGACACCGACGGCGACTTCTTCAGCTCGAGCTGGCGGATCGAGCGCACGATGCGGGCGACCTGGTCGGCCAGGGACTCACTGATGCCCGGCACCTTGGTGGAGACGATGAGCTTCTCGCGTTCCATGTCTGGGTAGTCGACGTGCAGGTAGAGGCAGCGACGCTTGAGCGCCTCGGACAGCTCGCGGGTGTTGTTGGAGGTGAGGAACACCAACGGGATCTGCTTGGCAGTGATCGTGCCCAGCTCGGGGATCGACACCTGGTAGTCGGAGAGGATCTCGAGCAGCAGCGCCTCGGTCTCCACCTCCACGCGGTCGACCTCGTCGATCAGCAGCACCACCGGGTCGTCCGCGCTGATCGCCTCGAGCAGCGGACGCGTGAGCAGGAACTCGTCGGAGAAGATGTCGTCGGAGATGTCTGCCCAGCCGGTGTCGTCGTCGTCGGACTTGGTGGCCTGGATGCGCAGGAGCTGCTTCTTGTAGTTCCACTCATACAGCGCCTTGGACTCATCGAGCCCCTCGTAGCACTGCAGGCGGATCAGGCGGGCGCCGAGGATCTCGGAAACCGACTTGGCGAGCTGGGTCTTGCCGGTGCCTGCCGGACCCTCCACGAGGATCGGCTTGCCGAGACGGTCCGCCAAGTACACGATGCCGGCGATGCCCTCATCGGAGAGGTAGTCGACTTCTGCCAGCTTCTCGCGCACCTCGCCAACGGTGTCGAAACGGGGGTCGCTGGCCGGAAGGCCGGTGCCGGGGGACGTATCGCTGCTCATGGCCCGAGGTTAGCTACGCCCTTGACCGATCGGTCAAGCGAGATGCCACCGACCTGCTGGGGCAGTTCGAACGCGCCTACTGGCGCAGTTCGAACTCGGTGTCGGAGGCGTTGACCGCCTGCGGCTCGACGAAGTCGGACACCGTCATGCGCCCCGCCGCACTGCCCGGTCGGTCCTGGAACCAGAGAACCTCATCGTCCACGTCGGTGAGGGGTACCGTCACCGCCGCCCCGTCGCCTTCCACCTGTCCCTCGCCCGCCTCGGCCACATACAGCAGCCCGGGCTCGGAACCCTCGGATACGCGTTCAGCCGTCGAGGCTCACGTTGGTCCGGGACGCGCCGACCTTCTGCGGCGTGCCACCGCCGACGGTCACAGTCGCCTCCGCATTGTCCGGCAGCAGCGCCTTGAGCACCACCCTGGAGGCACCCGGCGATGTCTGGAGGTACAGGTCCACCTCGACGGGCACCGCACCGGCCGAGGTGCCCGGCATCGTCTGGACCGCCACAACCTGTCGGGTGACCGACAGGGAGTGCAGCGGCAACGGCCCGGAGGTGTGGTCCACCTGCAACCCGGTCCCGCTGCTTGCCGGGCCCACCGAGAACACCGACGTCTCGTTCGCAAGCGGGACGAGTTCCACCTCCGCCGAGTCCTGGGAAGTCATGCCGGTGAGGCTGATCTTCACGGGGTGGTAGTCCGCTCCGCCGTCGTCCACGAACATCGAGACATCCGACATCAGCCATGGAAGCGGCTCGGTGCCTTCCCGGTGGTCGCCGGCGGAGGCAGAGAACGTGAGCGAGCCATTGGGCTGGTCCCAGGCCGGGTCGGACACTTCCACCACTTTGCCGAGTCCGTCGCCGCCGTCGTGGCGGATGACGGCGTTGGGTGGGTCGTCAGCGAAGCCGAGCCCATTCCACTGGCCCACGAACTCGGAGACCCGCATCTCACCGGAGGAGCGTCCGGGACGGTCCTGGAACCACAGCACCTCCGTGTCGACTCCGGTGAGCGTCACGGTGACGG
Organism: Actinomycetes bacterium; assembly: GCA_024222295.1. NCBI lineage: Bacteria > Bacillati > Actinomycetota > Actinomycetes > Actinomycetes bacterium. Next base: position 11,703 of record JAAEPF010000011.1, on the reverse strand, counting down.
TGGGCCAGTCGCCTTCGATCTGCCCGGCCTTCGCACCGGCCACGTACAACAGCCCCGACACCGGAGCCTCCGGCGTCGTCGGTCCGGTGGTCAGCGGCTCCTCGACGGCGGCCTCCTCGCCGATCGAGCCCTCGGTGGCGACATCTGCAGCCTGGGTCCCCGCACACCCCGCTGCAAGCAGGGCGAGCAGCGCGACGAGCCCGGCAACCACGCACAAGGCCGACCGCTCTCTCGTGCTCGTGGTGGCGCAGCGGGCTGTCACCCCGTCCACGCTACGAACCCACCGGGCGGATTCCTCCGAACAGCCGGTGACTCAGCGCTACTGGTGGCGCATCACGCGGGCGAACTCGGCTTCCACGTCGAGCGGCGGTGGGGTGCCACAGCGCACGCTGAAGCCGGCCAGCGACCCCGGCGCGCGGTCGGCGGGGTCGTAGCTCTCTGTGACTGGAAACGGCCGGCCGTAGCCGATCGTGAGGAACGCACCGTCCGGCGCCCACGCAAGTGGCACCGCACGGCCGAGACGGCCACGGCCGATCTCGTTGCCGTCGGCCGACAACACGACTTCGAGGTCACCTTCGAGCGTGATCCCCTCGGCTCCCAGCACGCTCGCACCATCAGGCACCGCTGCGCCGACCTCGACAGGACCACCGAATCCGCCCATCACCCAGCGAAGCTCACCGTCGGCCAGGTACATGGCCCAGCCGGCGTTCCAGTCGCCCTGCTCGGCGAGCACGCCGGTTGCTCCTGGCGCCAGTGGCTCGGTGAACGTGGCCGCCATCTGGAACCCGCCCGCGATGTTGGGGCCGTTGACCTCGTGCACCTTGTCGCCCGGAGCGAAGAAGAAGTCGCTTCGCCACGCGGTCCACGGCACCCGCATGTGGGCGATCCGGTGCGCGGCGCCGTCATCCAGCGGGAACACGTCGTTGGCCTCGGCCTGCGCGAACCATTCCTGCACCAACTCGGCCAGCAGGTCGGGGCGCTCCTCGGCGAGGTCGGTGGTCTCCGAAGGGTCGTTCGCGGTGTCGAACAGCGCCCAACGGTCGGTGGCGAAGTCGTGGCTCCCATCCATCAGGTTGCGCTCATTGGCGGTCAACTGGTTGACGTGGTCCGTGACCGCCTTGAAACCGTCGCGGTAGATGGCCCTGCTTCCCCAACACTCGAAGTACTGGAGGTTCCGGCCCGGTGCGTCGGGGCTGTCGAGCATCTTGCGCAGGCTCCGGCCGTCGAAGCTCATCTGCTCGATGCCGCCGACCTCGGTGGGAAGCTCGATGCCGCACAGGTCGAGCACGGTGGGCAGCACGTCGACCACGTGTGCGTACTGGCCGCGCAGCTCGCCCGCCGCGTCGATTCCCGGCCCAGAGATGAGCAGCGGGTCGCGCACGCCACCCTCGAACGTGTAGCGCTTCCAGCGACGGAACGGGGTGTTGCCGGCCAGCGCCCAACCCCACGGGTAGTGGCCGCTGCTGCGCCAGCCGCCGAGGTCGTCGATGCGGGACAGTTCCTCGTCGAGGTCGTCTTCCTCGTCGGAGATGTAGTGGCCGAGCTGGTTGTAGGTGCCGTGCGGGCCACCCTCGCCGGAGGTGCCGTTGTCGGACACCAGCACCACGATCGTGTTGTCGAGCTCTCCCTCGGCTTCGAGGTGGTCGAGCACCCGGCCGATCTGGTGGTCGGCATGGCTGGTGAATGCAGCGAACACCTCCATCATCCGGGCGTACAGGCGCTGGCGGTCGGGTTCGAGGGTGTCCCAGTCGGGAACCCAGTGGGGGCTTTCGGAGAGCTCGACGCGGGGATCGACGATCCCCATCTCCTTCTGGCGGGCGAGGGTGTCACTGCGCCATGCATCCCAACCATCGTCGAAGCGGCCGCGGTAGCGCTCGATCCACTCCGGGGGCGCCTGGTGGGGGGCGTGGGGCGCGGCGGTGGCGTACCACATGAAGAACGGCCGCTCGGGATTCGCGAGCCGGTGTCGGCGGTGGAAGTCGATCGCCTCGTCGGCCAGGTCGACATCCAGGTGGTAGCCGTCCTCCGGGTCGGCGGGCGGCTCGATGTGGGTGTTGTCGCGGACCAGGTTGGGGGTCCACTGGTTGGTCTCGCCGTTGAGGAACCCGTAGTAGCGGTCGAAGCCCTGTCCGAGCGGCCACATGTGGAACGGCCCGGCATCGCGCTGGTCACGAGGCACCAGGTGCCACTTGCCCACGCAGTAGGTGCCGTAGCCCTCGCCGCGCAGGATGTGCGCCATCGTGGCCGCGTTGTCGGGGAACTCCCCCGTGTAGGCCGAGAAGTTGGTGGGCAGGTCGGGCAGCATTCCCATGCCGACACGGTGGTGGTTGCGGCCGGTGAGCAGACAGGCCCGGGTGGGCGAGCAGATCGCAGTGGTGTGGAAGTTGGTGAGCCGCAGGCCGCGCTCGGCGAGCCGGTCGAGGTTGGGTGTGTCGAGGTTGGACCCGTAGGACCCCAGGTGGGCGAAGCCGAGGTCGTCGAGCACGATCACCATCACGTTGGGCGACTCCGCGCTGAACGGCGCCGCAGACTGCTCGTGCTCGACCATGGCCATCGAAGGCGGTGTGCGCGGATCCAGTGCCGGGTCTGCCCCGTTGGCGTCACTCATCGACCGTCACCCCGCATGCCGCCGCGTACTCGCCGAAGAGCTGGCGCTTGTGGTTGCCGATCACATCGCGGTTGCGTGGCGCCGCCGATGCCGCCTCGGCCACGGCCACGTCGATCAGGTCGTCCACCGGCACCTCTGCGTCGATGATCCCGAGTTCGAGCGCCGCCGCTGAGTCGTAGCGCAGGCCGGTCAGCATCGCGTCGGCTGTCGCACGCCTTGGCAGGCGGGCGGACACGACGGCGGTCATCTCCGGGGTGAGCGGCAGACCGAGGTCGACCTCGGGGAGACACCAGTAGCCGCGCTCGGTGCGCATGAACCGGCGGTCGGCGGCTGCGCTCAGCATCGCCCCGGCGGCGAAGCAATGGCCGTTGATCGCGAACGTGGTCCACACGGGCAACAACAGCATCCGCCCCATGAGGCGGTGAACGCCATCGAGGATCTGCGGCCCCTCCTCGGGGGCCTCGCGGAACCGGTCGAGGTCGAGTCCGTTGGAGAAGAACTTGCCGGTGCCGGTCACCACCAGGGCGAGCGGGCCTTCCCTGCCGTGCAGGTCATCCAGCAGGGCGTGCCATTCGGCCACGGAGTCGAGGTTGAAACGGTTCTCGCCGTCGTCCCAGCGAACCAGCAGGACGCCGTCGCCGGGCTCCTCGATGTTGAGTATTGCCACCAGTGACTCCATGGTCGGTGCGTCATTTGATCGGGCGCTGACGCTACCAACATCCGCCCGCCACACGATGGGACCCTCCGGGAACACTCTGGTATCGTCGTCTCCTGAACACCGTTAACCAACCCGGTGGACCACCGGACAGCCGTACCGCCGATGGCGTACAGGGGGCACTAGAGATGACCGACACCTTCGAGATCACCGGGCATGTGACCAACGAGGGCAACCAGCCCGACCTCTCGGGCAACCTGTTCCCCGTCGCGGATGAGGTCGACATCGCCCGCTGCACCGTCGAGGGCGAGATCCCCGCCGGCCTGCGTGGCTCGTTCATCCGCAACGGCCCGAACCCGGTGTTCGAGCCCACCACCCGCTACCACATGTTCGACGGCGACGGCATGATGCACGGGTTCACCTTCTCCGACGAAGGCGTGTCATACCGCAACCGCTGGGTCCGCTCCCGGGGCCTCACCCGCGAAATCGAGCTCGGCAAGCCGATCTACCCCGGCCTGGGCGACGTGCTGCACTTCCCCGACCGTGACCTCACCGGCGATGCCGGCCCGGTCAAGAACCCGGCCAACACGCACATCATCCGCCACGGTGGCAAGTGGCTGGCCCTCTGGGAAGGCGGCATGCCGACCGAGGTCACCGAGGGCCTCGACACGGTCGGCGAATGGGACTTCGACGGCCGCCTCAAGGGCTCCATGACCGCCCACCCCCGCATCGACCCGCGCACCGGCGAGATGATCTTCTTCGCCTACTCGCTGTTCGCGCCCTACCTGCGGTACTACGTGGCCGATGCCGCCGGCACGCTGGTCCACTCGGTCGACATCGACCTGCCCGCCCCCGTGATGATGCACGACATCGTGATCACCGAGGAGCACACCGTGTTCCTCGACTCCCCGATCGTGTTCAACATGGACAGCCTCGGCGACGGACCGATGGTCAGCTGGAAGCCCGAGAACGGCACCCGCATCGGCGTCATTCCCCGCATGGGCGACGTCGAGGACCTCAAGTGGTACGAAATCGAGAACGGCCACGTGCAGCACTTCTGGAACGGTTGGGCCGACGGCAACGTGATCCAGTTCAACGGCTCGCGCTTCGCCCACCCCGAGTTCGGCATCGACGGCACTGCGGAGCTCGACGAGCGCATCGCCGGCAACGAGGCCGGAAGCCCCGCCAACTTCTACGTCGACCTCGACGCCGACAAGGCCTGGTGGGAGCCGATGGACGACATGCACGGCGACTTCAACCGCATCAATGACGACTACCAGGGTGTGCGCACCGACAAGCTCTACATGTCGGCGTTCGTGGCCGAGGGTCGCACCACGGGCGACTTCGACACGATCGTCAAGTACGACACGGACAGTGACACCCGCACCGAATGGTGCTCCGGCGCCGACGGCCACGTCGGCGAGTCGGTCTTCGCGCCGGACCCGCACGGCTCCGCGGAAGACGACGGTTGGCTGGTCAACGCGGTGTACTACGACGAGTCGGACCGCACCGACGTGGTCGTGCTCGATGCGAAGGACGTTGCTGCCGGCCCGATCGCCACGGTCAAGCTCGACCGCCGCGTGCCCTTCGGCTTCCACGCCAACTGGTTCCCCGCCTGAACGAGTCCAGGCACGACCAACTGGTTGACGCTGGCATCGGGGCAGGACCGAGTGCCTTGCCCGCTCAGGTACGGATCTGGCCGTCGCCCATCACCACGTACTTGGCGGTGGTGAGCTGGCGCAGGCCCATCGGGCCCCGCGCATGCAGCTTCTGGGTCGAGATCCCGATCTCGGCGCCGAAGCCGAATTCCTCGCCGTCCACGAAGCGGGTCGACGCATTCACCAGTACTGCGGCCGCGTCCACCTCCTTGGTGAACCGTGCTGCTGCGCCCAGGTCATCGGTGATGATCGCCTCGGAGTGACCCGACGAGTGCTCGTTGACGTGGTCGATGGCCTCGTCCAGCGTGTCGACCACGCGCACGGACATCTTCATGTCGTGGTACTCGGTGTCCCAGTCCGCCTCGGTCGCCTCGCCCATCGTGGGCACGAGTGAGCGGGCGCGGGCATCACCCACGAGCTCCACGTCGGGCATCGCATCGGCCAGCTCCGGGAGGAAGTCGCCGGCGACCGCGCTGTTGACGACCAGCGACTCCGCCGCGTTGCACACCGATGTGCGCTGGGTCTTGGCGTTCACCACGATCGAGCGGGCCGACTCGAGATTGGCCGCCTCGTCGACGTACACGTGGCAGTTGCCATCGCCGTCGATCACGTAGGGCACGGTGGCGTTGTCGAGGATGGACTGGATCAGCGACGCACCACCCCGCGGAATCAGCACATCGATGTAGCCACGCTGCTGCATGAACTCCACGGCTGCCTCGCGCGAGGTGTTGTCGACCACGATCACCGAGTCCTGGGGCAGGCCTGCCTTGGCAACAGCCTCACGGAGTACCCCTGCGATGGCGAGGTTGGAGTTGATGGCACTCGCGGAGCCCCGCAGGAAGGCCGCGTTGCCCGACTTGAGGCACAGGCCGAAGGCGTCCGAGGTCACGTTGGGGCGACTCTCGTAGATGATCGCCGCCACACCGAGCGGCACCCGGACCTGAGAGATCCGGAGCCCGTTGGGGCGCACCCAGCCCTCGAGCACCTCGCCCACCGGGTCGGCGAGGGCTGCCACCTGGCGCAGGCCGCCGGCCATACCCGCCACGCGGTCCGTGCTGAGGCGGAGCCGGTCGACCAGGCCGGCGGCCACACCGTTGGCCTCGGCGGCCTCGAGGTCGGCCTCGTTGGCCACGATCAGGTCCGCGGCGCGCTCCTCGAGCAGGTCGGCAGCGGTGAGCAGCGCCTCGTTCTTGGCGTCGGTGGATGCCTTGGCGAGCTCCCTCGCCGCGGCCTTGGCGCGCCTGGCGAGTTCCGGGATCGGTGTGGGACTCATGGGCCTCGATGGTACTTGCCGTCGCCGATGCGGCCCCAGCCCCTCCGGCCGCCGCTCACCTGAGGCATCAAGCCTGCAAAGTAGCCTCGCCCTGTGGTTGCCAGCGCGCTCGAACCCGTGATTGCGTCGTACATCGGCGCAATCACCGGCGCGCTCGATGCCATGGACGACTCCGGATTCGAGATGGAGGTCACCAACGAGGCCTTCAATCTGAGCGCCGCCATGGTCGATGCCGACGGTCGCCACACCGACGACGAGCTCGACGCCCTGATCGACGTGTTCGGGCCCCGCATGCCCGGAACCGACCTGCTGCGTGCCACCGCGGCGGACCTGCGGGGATCGACGCTCGTGAAGGGGAAGCGCGAGTGGCTGGACTCCGACACTGAGCTGTTCAAGCTGCTGCTCGACGCCGATGCGCGCGACGGCACCAGCCACGCCGATGACTACTACGAGCACACGATGGCCGTGGCCCATGTGATCGCATCGCTCGATGTGGTCACATCCGCCGACGAGCTCAAGGCGATCGCCAACCTGCGTTCGCGGCTGCTGGCCGGGTTGCGTGGCCGCGGCGACACCGGGGTGAGCCTCAAGCACGCAGTGAGCGAACCGACCGACCGGCCCCTCGAGGAGCTCCTGGCCGAGTTGGACGACCTGGTGGGCCTCGAGGCCGTGAAGGACCGGGTGCACCTGGTGGCGGACTTCCTCCGGGTGCAGCAGCTCCGCTCGGAGCGAGGCCTCCCGACCATCGAGACGTCACACCACCTCGTGTTCACCGGCAACCCGGGCACGGGCAAGACAACTGTCGCCCGGCTGCTCGCCCAGGTGTTCGCCAGCCTGGGGGTGGTCGAGGAGGGCCACCTCGTGGAAGTCGACCGGTCGGGTCTCGTGGCCGGATACGTCGGCCAGACCGCGCCGAAGGTCACCGCTGCATTCGACGCCGCCGATGAGGGCATGCTGTTCATCGATGAGGCCTACACACTCGTGCGGGGCGGCGCCAACGACTTCGGGCGGGAAGCGATCGACCAGGTTGTGAAGCTCATCGAGGATCGCCGCGACAGCGTGGTGCTGGTCGTCGCCGGCTACCCAGCGGAAATGGATGACTTCCTGGCTGCCAACCCCGGACTTCGGTCCCGCCTGCCCACCGTGATCGAGTTCCCCGACTACTCGACCGACGAGCTCCTCGCCATCGTCAACCTGATGGGAGACAAGCAGCGCTACCACCTCTCAGACGATGCAGAGTCCGCCCTGTCGGCCTTGCTCGACTCGGTTCCGCGCGACAAGGGGTTTGGCAATGCGCGACTGGCGCGCAACGTCTATGAGGCAGCGGTCAACCGCCACGCAGCACGACTGGCAGCGGCCGGGCTCGACTCACCGACCGAGGAGCAACTGACAACACTGGAGCCTGAGGACATCCCGCCCGACGCCGAGTCGATCGATGATCCACCTCAGCGCCGCAAGCCCCCGGAAGGCAGCACACCGAGCGAAGGCACCAGGTGAAACGGTTCGTCGCGGTTCTGGGTGCTGTGATGATGGTGCTGGTCGCGGTCCTGGTGCGCGGGATGATCGACAGTGAATCCGACGGTGCGGGCAGCCCCGGTGACGGGGGCGGAGAGCTGACAGAGTTGGTCTGCGGGCCCGCGCTGCTGGAGGCGTGCAACGAGCTGGCAGCCGAGTCGGGCGCGGAGGTGACCGTGACCGTGCAGGACGAGGCCGATACAGCGATGGCGCTGGCTACCGGGGAACTGGTGTTGGATGGTTCCCTGGCCTGGCTCGCGGCGGGCCCGTGGCCCGAGATCGCAGGCGCGGGTGGGGCCGAAATGCCCGAACTGGCCGGATCGGACGTGCTGGCTCACTCCCCTGCCGTGATCGTTGCACGCAACGACCGCATGGCTGCGATCAACACCGCATGTGGGTCCGCCAACTGGTCTTGCGTCGGCGATGCAGCCGGCGGCCAATGGACCGACCTCGCCGGTGACCCGACCTGGGGACGGCTGGAAGTGGCGTTGCCCGAGCCAGACGCCGGCGACGGCACCGTGGCGGTCAACCAGGCGGTCGCCTCGCGGGTGGGATCAGCGGACTATGCCACCAACGACCTGGATGACCCGGCGGTCGAGCCCTGGTTCGAGAACCTCGCCCGGCAGTCGAAGGAGAACTCGTCGGGTACGTCTCCGCTCACGCAGTTCCTGCGTGTACCGGGGAGCCTCGGCGTGGTCGGAGCGCTCGAGGCCGAGGCGATCAGCCAACTCGAGACCGCAGCCGCGGCCGATGAGCTGTCGACCACCATCGCAGAACCCGTGGCGATGGCCGAGGTGAGTCTCTGGGCGGGATCCGACGCTCTGGTGGAGTCGGCTCTGGGCAGACTCGGGGGCATCGGCACCGTCCGCTCAGCCCTCGAGGGTTCGGGCTGGCGCAGTGGCCCCGCGGACTCCACGGGACTACCGGCACCAGCGGTGATGTCAGCGGTCAACAGCAGATGGGAACAGGCATGAATCGACGCATCGGTTGGATCATCGGTTTCGTGGGGGTCGTGGCGCTCATCGTGGCGGCATGCGGCGGCTCTGACGACGATCCCTTCAGCGCCAGCGGTGCGGGTGACTCCGCAGTGACCGGTGATGCGGGCAACTGCATCCTGGTGGATGCCGCCGTGAGCTCCGAGAAGATCGAGCTGCTCACCGAGCTGGCCAACGACTTCAACTCCACCGACGCCGCAGTCGACGGCGAGTGCGTGTTCGTGGACGTGCGCTCCAAGGCGTCCGGCGGCGCTGCCACGGCGCTGGCGGAGGGCTGGGACGAGACCACTGACGGGCCGCGGCCGGTGCTGTGGTCGCCCGCGTCGAGCGCTTGGGGGGAGGTGCTCAACCAGAAGCTGGCGGACAACGGTGAGGCCCCGATGGCACCCGAGGACCCGGCGCCGTTCATGCTCACACCGCTCGTGATAGCAATGCCCGAACCCATGGCAGAGGCGCTGGGCTGGCCCGACACGCCGATCGGGTGGGCCGACATCCTCGAACTCGCCCGCTCCCCCGGAGGATGGGCTGCGAAGGGCCACCCGGAGTGGGGGCCGTTCCGGCTCGGCAAGACCAACCCCAACTTCTCGACATCGGGGCTGTCGGCGCTGATCGCGCAGGCCTACGCGGCAACCGGCAAGACCACCGACCTCTCCCTCGAGGACCTGGCCCGGCCGGAAGTGGTGCAGTACGGCACCGACATCGAGTCGGCGGTGGTGCACTACGGCGACATCACGCTCACATTCCTCGACAACTGGTACCGGGCCGACCAGCGCGGCACCGCCCTCACGTACGCCTCTGCGGTGGCCGTCGAGGAGAAGTCGGTCATCGACTACAACCAGGGCAACCCCGACGGCGTGCTCGAACCCGGCGAGGAGGCCCGCCCTCCACGCACTCCGCTGGTTGCGATCTACCCCACCGAAGGCACGCTTTACTCCGACAATCCGCTGTTCGTGCTCGATGCCGAGTGGGTGAGTGAAGAGCAGGCCGCGGGAGCCGGGCTGTTCGCCGAGTTCGTGTCGAGCGCGGAGAACCAGGAGAAGGTGCTGGAGTTCGGCTTCCGACCGGGCAACCCCGATGTGGCACTCGGAGCACCGGTCGACGCGTCCAACGGTGTCGACCCGTCACAACCCCAGACGCTGCTGGACGTGCCCGACGGCGCCGTGCTGGTGGGGCTGCTCGACAACTGGGCTCTGCAACGCAAGGTGACCCGCGTGATGCTCATGCTGGACGTTTCGGGCTCCATGGGTGGCCCAGCCGACCCCGCCGATCCCGGTGGAGCGACCAAGCTCGACCTGGCGATCGAGGCGGTGCAGGACGGCCTCGATCAGTTCCGCGCCGAGGACCAGGTGGGGATCCGCATCTTCACCACCGGCCTGGGCGCCGACGGCACCGCCGGCTACCTCGACCTGGCACCGGTGTCACCCGTCGGGCCGGACCGGGAGCGACTCGTCAATGAGGTGTCCCGGCTGGTTCCGCTCAACGGCACGCCGCTGTATGCCGTCACCGGTGACAGCCACGCACAGATGGTCACCGAGTACGACCCCACGCTCATCAACGCGATCGTGTTGCTGAGCGACGGGGAGAACGACGTGGGCGGAGGCGCCGACGACGGTGAAGCGTTCGACGCACTCATCGAGCAGCTCGAATCGTCGTCCAACGGCGAGAACGCCACCCCCGTGCGGATCTTCACGATCGCCTACGGTGCTGACGCCGATACCTCGGTGCTCGAGCAGATCGCCGAGGCCTCCAATGCCACCGCTTACCAGGCGACCGATGCGACGACGATCGACGACGTGTTCAGCGCCGTGGTGAGCAACTTCTGACCGACCATGTCATTCCGCGACCGCTTTTACACCCCCAAGGTGGCAAGGGCCATCACCTCGCCATCCGCGATCCTCGCCACCGGCGGGGGCGCCGCTGTGGGGATCCTGGTGGGACTCGGGCCGATCGGAGCGGTTGTGCTGGGCGCCGCCGCCTACGGAGCGCGGGTGCTGGCCGCCGTTCCCCGTGATGACAAGCGTGACGCAGTGGCCCCGCGCAGCCTCGACCAGCCGTGGCGGGGCGCAGTCGAGCAGGTGCAGGACGCGAGGCGGCGCTTCGACGACGCCATCGACACCCTTTCGGAGGGGCCGCTGCGGGAGCGGCTCGACGGGGTGGCCGACAGGCTGGATGTGGCACTGGCCGAGGCGTGGCGCATCGCCAAAGCCGGCAACGTGCTGTCCAAGGGTCGCAAGCGGATCGACACCACGCGCATCACGGCCGAACTCGACCACGCCCGCGCACAACCCGGTTCGGCGCGGCGCGGTGACACCATCGCCGCGATGGAGTCTCAGCTGGCGTCGGCAGCCCGCATCGACACGACCATCGCCGACACCTACGACCGGTTGCTGCTGCTGGACGCCCGCACGGACGAAGCGGTGGCCCGGGCGGTCGAGATCTCGGTGTCGCAGTCGGACCCCGATGCCGTGCAATCGCTCGAAGGTGACGTCACCCAGATCGTCGGCGACCTCGAATCACTGCGGCTCGCGATCGAAGAGACATGAGTGACATCGAGGATCCCACCGGGGAGGCCCTTGTCGAGGGGGCCGACATCGGCGCGGGGCTCGACGAACCACGACGCCGACGCAGCCTGATCGGTTCCAGTGTGGCACCGGCGGTCGGCACCGCCCTTTCACGGGCCACCGGTCTGCTGCGCGTGAGCGCACTCACCGCCGCCCTCGGGCTCACATCGGTCGCCGACACCTACAACCTCGCCAACACCACGCCCAACATCCTCTACGAGCTGGTGCTCGGCGGGGTGCTGTCGTCCACCCTCGTGCCGCTGTTCATCCACGGCGACAAGACCGGTGGCGACAAGACCGGTGGCGACAAGACCGGTGGCGATGACCCCGGCGACGATGACCCCGGCGACGATGACCCCGGCGACGATGACCCCGGCGACACAGCCTCTGCGCTGATGACCGTGGCGTTCGTTGCCGTCACCGTGCTGTCGGTGCTGG
>JAAEPF010000010.1 GCA_024222295.1 Actinomycetes bacterium | reverse complement strand
TCGCGGAGGACATCCTTGCCTGCGCCCCAGATCCGGGCGTGGCCGTGTCTAGTCTCGAGGTCCTGTCGGCGTGTCAGACGAAGCCGTCGGGGAATCCCGACGAGGATGTCGTCTTTCTGATTCAATGGAGTGCGACGTTCGCGTGCACCAACAGCGTCCTCGTGCTGCGGGGCAGTGAGCTGGACGTGTCTATGGGTTCGGTGCTCGTTGTGTCGTCCACCGAGCCCAGCATCTCCATCGAAAAATTGTTTGTGAGCTCCCTCTAGGCCAAACATTTGCCACGTGGCTTGAGGAGTGGTGGCGAGCGAGCTTTTGCGGCTTTTGCGCTCGCAGGGCTTGGCTTTGTTCGTGTTGCGCTCGCAATGTAAAGGTTTGGTGCCTATCAGCCGGTACTCCCCACGGAGCAGTACGTGGATGGTGGCTCGGTGGTCACGAATGCCGGCCCCGACGTCGTACCCGACCGACCGACCGACCGAGCAACCCACCGACCCACCGAGCAACCCACCGAGTGCAATCGTCCTCGCGAGGATGGCCGGGCTTCCTTTCATTTCCTACGATGCTGGGATACAGGTCGTGTGTCGAGCATGGCCTTCATCGCCTCCATCGCCCCCTGGGGCGTCCCGGGGCGGAGCGGCAGGGTCCTGACGCTCCGGGCCGAGAGCGAAATGTCCGAGTGTTCGCAGCGCTGGAGGAAGAACCGGAACGCCGCTCTCCCCTGCCCTCTGCCGGGGCGGCGCTGCTGCGCGCGGCACTCCCTGCATCCGCCCTGACCGAGGTTGGGAGCGTGCCGGATACGGCGCCGACGCGATACCCCGACTACGTCTTTGATGCCGAGACGGGGCTCCAGTATAAG
>JAAEPF010000009.1 GCA_024222295.1 Actinomycetes bacterium | reverse complement strand
TAGTACCGCACGGGTAGCGCCTTCTGGTGGTCACGCTCAGTCGCCGCCACGCTCACCGAGTACACTCCCGGGTCGAGCTTCCTCGCCCGCTCGCGAAGATCCTTCAGGTAATCCTCTATCTCTTTCATCACTCTCTCCTCTCGCGGGCTGTCTAAACCCGCTGCCCTCATCACTGCCGATATAGTGGGGCTAGAAAGCCGGGGGCGCAACCACTTTCTCCAAATAGTTTCTCGCGCCTCTCTCTTGCCCGTCTACCGAGCGATAATGTACGTTCGTACACTCGCACATGTCAAGCGAAGGAGAGTGCGTATGAGGCTAAGGGATACGATCGATATTGCTCGGAGACAGGGGGCCTGCACGAGCACGGCTCCAGACTGGCCGACGCTGGGGCTGCGGCAGATAGACGCAGCGCTTGGGCCCATCCCGCCGGGCACCGTGGGGCTGCTCGGCGCTGCCACCGGATGCGGCAAGAGCAGCATCATGTTGTGGGCTGCGCTGAACAGCCCGACCGCGGGGATCATCAGCCTCGAGGATGGACCGCTGGTGGTCGGCACTCGCACGCTCTCGCTGGCGAGCGGGGTGGACGCGCGGGAGATGCTCACCGGACTCAGCCCCGAGGACCAAGAGAAGGTCGACCACGCCGAGCAGCGCATCGCGGAGCTCGACTTTCCGCTCGTCGAGGTGGCCGTGGGCGCGGACACGCTCGCGGTGGAGCGCGCCGTCGACAAGCTCGCGCAGGCTGGATGCCGCACCATCTGGATCGATTACTTGCAGAAGGTGAGGCCTGGCGAGGATGCGCCGGAGGACAGGCGCACCGCAATCAACGTGCTCTGGGGAGCGCTGCAGCGCGCCGCCATCCGGCATGACGTGGTGGTCATCGGCATCAGCCAGCTAGGGCGCAACGCGCAAGAGGGAGAGCCCTCGCTGCACAGCTTCAAGGAGAGTGGGGACCTTGAGAACGAGTGCCGCTTCGCGCTGCTCGCGCATCGCTCGGTGGACTCCCCGACCGTGGTGCTGACCGTAGCCAAGGGGCTGTTCGGTGGGGTCGGTACGCAGATGGTCTTCGAGCGCGTCAACGGCGCGCTGAAGCCGGTGTGGTGATGGGCGGCCGAGCAAGCAGAGCGAAGGGCGCCACCTTCGAGCGGAAGGTCGCCGAGATCTTCAGGGAGATGTACCCCGAAGCTCGGCGAGGATACCAGCGCCGTTCAGGCTCGGATGAGCCAGACGTCGCCGGCACTCCGTGGTGGATAGAGTGCAAGGTGGGCAAGGGCACCCCGCAGGTCTACCGCGCCTGGTGGCAGGCCATGGAAGCGACCGATGGGCGCGCGTGCATGGTGGTCTCGAAGCAAGACCGCACCGAGGTGCTGGTCACCATGCAGCTAGCCGACCTGATGGCGCTGCTCCAGCGCGCAGCGGGGCACATCGTCACCGAGGAGCACGCGGAGCTCGACAGTCAGTCGTCGGGATGACGCTCCCCGGGGGCTGGTTTGGCCCCCGGGAGCTTCACCATGCGGCCGGTGTCGCGGTGCTCGAGCATGCTCAGTCTGCCGAGCAGCGCACGCACCTTGGCGAGCGCGGCGTCATCGCGCGGGGTGGGTGTCACCCTCGTGATGACGGTCGCCACGGTCAGCGCCGCGGCGACCACTGTCGTCCAGTTCTCCAGTAGCCAGTGCATCTTACCTCCCTGATGATCTCCACACCCGCACCTTCACGTCCGCGCCGGACGCGTTCTCAAGAGCCAGGTAGTCGATCGGAATCAGCGCGGGCGCAGCGCCGTGCTCGAACAGGTCATCGAGGTTCCAGCGGTACTCGACCCCCGGTTCGAGCAGCACGCAGGCGCCCGTCTCAACGTTCGGGGGAGACCACCAGAGGTTGTATCCAGCGGGGGGCGGGTCCACGGACACGGGGGTGGTCACCGCGCTGTCGATTTGGACCGTGCTCGGCCCGAACACCACATAGATGCCTTCGCCCTCGGACTTGAGGGTGATCCAGTTGGTGACCATGCCGTGGCGACCCTGCGGCGCAGCGCCGCCGATCACCTCGTCCACGCCCGGGATCGGAAAGAGTCCCTTGGCACCCGCAGGCATGTCGAGCACGTACACTGCGCGAGGGACGGGGATGTTCAGTGCTTTGACGACTGCGTTGCTGCTCATGCTTGGCCCAGCCTTTCTAGGTCGTTGCGGTGTCCTTGTGCGGTGGAGCCGGTGCTCCCCGGAAGTCTGCGAGCAGCCTGCTGGAACGCAACCGCTTGCGCGTTGCCCTGCGCCTGCATGGCTGCGACCTGCCCCAGCGCAGCGGACTGCTCTGGTGTCTGCGAGTAGTCCTGATTCATCGCCATGATGAAGCTGCTCTCCTCCGTGGGGTCGAGGTTCATGCCGGTGACCTCGCCGAGGATGAGCTTCTGCGCGTAGGTGAGCTTCGAGCCCGTCGCGAGCGCTTTCTGCGCGAAGGCCAATACGTACTGGGCGAACTGCTCAGGGTACGCCTCGCGCACCGCCTGCACTCCGCTCTGCTTCACCAGTCCCGTGGCCACGTACTCGCAGATCACGTTGGGATCGTCGAGCGCTTCGAGGGCATAGAACCACTCCTTGATCTCAGCTCTCGCGGGCGGCAACGCTTCCCCCGTCAGCGGGTCAGCGGTGGTGGTGGGCATGTGCTGCACCGCGTAGGCAAAGGACTTGGCGATGGAATCTCCGTACGCCCCCGCGTACTCCCCGGTGGGGTCTGCTGCGTACATCCCCTCCGTGATGCTGCCGAGCCCCGAGAGCATCGCCTCCGGGCTTCCCGATAGCTGGTTGAACACCGAGGACAGCTCCTCGTAGCGCTCCTCGATGGAGGGCTCGCTCGCGCCCCACGAGTCAGACAGGCGCTTGCCCACGGGCGCTCGGATGAGCCCGAGCACGATACGGTCCACGCCCACGCGGCGACGGAAGTCCTCGATGCTCATGACGGTGCCCTGCTCGATGACCTCGTCCGCCACGCCCACCGCACGGAACACCCGGCGCTTGATCTTCGCTGCGGTCTCCGCAGTCTTGCGCTTCACGGCTTGGCCCGCCGCCCCCGAGTAGATGCTCGCGCTGCGGTCGAGCACCCACTCCTTGCCCATCGTTCCCATGGCCCGAGCCCCTGGTCCGCTGAGAAGCATGCGCGCTCGCCATGGCATGACGCTCATCATGGCCGCCCCCGGCATCCCCAGCACAGCCATGGCCAAGGAGCGCTGCCACGACTGACTCCGGGACGCACCGGGCACCCGGTAGCTGAGCGCGTTGACTGCCTCGAGCACTTCGAGCTGGCGCGCTCTCTTGCTCAGGGTCAGCCCTGCGCGCTCCCACATCTTGAACATCGCCTCGCCGTCCACGGGAAGCCCCCGCGCCACCATCAGGCTCTCGGTCGCCTTCATCATCTGGCCCACGTAGGAGAGAAGCTCGGCGGCGGCGGGCGAGTTGAGGTTGTCGCCGAAGAGACCCCGGCGCACGGCCTTCTCCAGAGCTTGCCGGTTGATGGCGCCGCCCTCCTCGACGATCTTTGCGCTGGTGGCCCCGGGGAGCATCGCCGGGGCCCGCTGGGACATGCCTATCAGTTGCTCGTAGGCGCCCTCGGTCAGTGCGCGCTGCTCTTGGAACTTCGCGCCCCAGGCAAGCGGGCTCTGCACCAGCCCCCCCATCATCCCCTGCAGCTCCTCGCGGAGCATGTTGGCGGGACCGCGCTCCACCTTCGCTGGAAGGGTGAGCCCCGCGATTGCCTTGCGTCCCTCGTAGGCCGCCGCGTAGGCGTCGTGACCACGCCCCTCCTTGAGCGGCATGACCACCGCGCGGGCAAACTTGCCGAACTCGCCAACCCTCTCCGCTTCCTTGGCCGTGGCCACGACGTCTTGAGTGAGCACGCCCGCCTCGCCGAGCGACTTGGTGAGCGCCTCGCGCGTAGGGGCCGCAAGCGGGATGCGCTTGCGCGTTCCGGGTATCTTGTAGCCCCAGCCGCCAGACTTATCGGACCGGGTGACCACGACGCGACCCCCTTTGCCGCCCGCAGGGTCGTCCAGCTTCACCACGACCTTCTCGTAGGTGCCGCCGCGAGGGTTCTTGGCGGTGGTGGTCTTCCCGATCTGCCCCACCGTGAGGGGCTCGCCCGCCCCTTGGCGCACCGCCCTGCCGCCCTTCGTCGCGAAGGCCTCGATCTCCAGGTCCACGCGCTGCTGAAGCGCGGGGATGTCGATCTTGGCGAAGTCGTCACCCACCTCTTGCATCGGCAGGTCGCCGAACCACTTCCTGAGAGTGCTCTTCGCAAACGCTCCCGGGCCCGACTCGTCTCCGTTGGAGATGCGCGCGAGCTTCTCCACCATGCCGTGCGCCGTGGCTCCGAACTGCGCGATGGCCTGGTCAGTGTCCACCTGCAGGGTCTCGTTGAGCATCGTCCCGGGCTCACGCGTCAGCCCCGCGATGCCCGACGGGTCGCCGGGTCCACCCCCGAAGCGCGCCATCCGCTGCGACTCGTACAGAGGCACAAAGACGTCATCGACCATGGTGCTCACGAGTTCTTGCTGCTCCTGGCTCAGCGTGGCCCCCGGCCTTCCCACCGCGCTGCCCCTGCGCAGCACGGCGTTCAGCGCTTTGCGGGCGCTGATCGCCTGCACCCCGTCGCCCTCGGCCAGCATGCGCTCGAGGAAGTTGGTGACGCCATCGACGTCGCCCTTCATGGCCTTCTCAAGTAGCGCGTCGCGGAACGCCTCCTGCTCCGCAGGGTCGTCGGGCACTGTCTTCGCCCGCTGGGTAGCTCCGTGCATCTCCGGTCGCTGCGCGTTGCGCGTGAGCAGCCGCTTGGTTCCCTTCGCCGCCGCCCCCGCTGCGGTCAGCGCTCCTGTGAAAGCCACCGGCACGAAGA
Source organism: Actinomycetes bacterium (assembly GCA_024222295.1). NCBI lineage: Bacteria > Bacillati > Actinomycetota > Actinomycetes > Actinomycetes bacterium. The sequence continues at coordinate 5,894 of JAAEPF010000009.1, read as the reverse complement.
CTCCGAGAGCTCCGTGCGCAGCGACCGTCGTGCCGAAGCTGTCGAAGTCCGGCTCCGCTGAGTCGAGGGTCGCCATCAGCGCACTGGGCAGCGCTTGCATCACACCCTCGGTGGCGGTGAACGCGAGGCCGCCCACCTTCATGCCGGTGCGCTCGGCGACCCCCAGCGCAGCGCGGGTGCCCAAGCCGCCGCCTCCCACCGAGAGAGCCTTGCCAAGCGTCGTGCGCGAGGCCGTCTGAAGTGCGGTGCGGCCAGCCCCAGCGAGCAAGGCCAGCTTGCCGGCGCCCGCCCCGGCAGCCACGCTCCCTTGAGCCAAGGTGCTCCCGCCCATCGTTAGGATGGACGGGAGCACGAAGCCCACCGCGTTGAATGTGCCCGCCTTGCCCGGGTTACGCTCGGTCCACTGCTCGTAGCGCGCCCGCTCCTCGTCGGTGTACAGGAAGTCGATCTGGCGATGCAACCCGAGGGTAAGCCCGCTGACGAGAGCCTCCCCTGATCCCTGCAGGTCGCTGTATACGTCCTCGACCTGCTGCTCCTGGTTCTGCGCAAGCTGCTCGAACGCGGTGCGCGACTCCGCGTCAGCGTTCGGGTCCCGCAGGGTGCCATCCCGTAGACCTGCGAGCATCGAGGACTCGCTGACCTTGATCGCTTCCCACTGACCGCTCTCGGGGTTCTGCCAAAGCGCGTCACGGGCCTGCGAGGGAGTCGCGGGTATCAGCGCCCCGGGGGTGCTTTCGGGCGGCGCCATGTTTGAGATCTTGACGGACGCTTTCTTGCGCGCCGCGGACGAGTCTTGGCCCGCAGCCCACTCCGCGAACCTCTTCTTGGCGTCGCCGTCAGCCACTACTCATTCCTCCGTGCAGCTTGGGTTAGCTGCTCCCAATCAACCTGCCCGCGCTGCTTCCCGGCACCGTTGAGGGCCCCGATGGCGCCTTGGTAAAGCTGCTGCATCCCGGCAGCGGGCACGGTGTACGACTCGTAGATGCTGTCCGCCTTGTTGTCGAGGAACTGCATGAAGGCCAGTGCCGAGCGTTCCGGCGAGCGCCCAGCGGTGCGCCAGTTCCAGCTTCGGATGTCGTACCACGAGGTCCCGGTTGCGCTCTGCCCGGTCATGGCCTCTAGCAGCTTCATCTCCGCATTCTGCGGCGCCATAAAGCCGACGAAGTGCGACAACGTAGCGATGTTGCCGGACATGAGAGCCTGCGTGACTTCGAACTCATCCCCGCCTTCGAGGAACCCTGTCTCCCGCGCTAGCCCTATCTCCCGCGCTACTTCGCTCTTGGGGTTCACGCGCCACTCCTCGGTCTTCTTGTCGTAGAGCAGCGGCGGGGTGGAAGGGTCGAGGTGAAGGGTAGCCAGCCCGAGCGCCTTACTCTTCTGCACCGCGCGTCTCCACCCCGCCATGATCGTCTCGGGGTTGAGGTCGTCCTGCGCGCCCGCTGCCCATTCGCTCCCTGCGGTGAAGCCGCCCTCTCCCCCGTCTACCACCGACCTGCCGCTCTCTTCCATGATCGATCCGTACAGCAGCAGCCCCTGGGCGTACTCGGAGAGGGGCTGAATCTGGGAGATGGTCTCTCGGACCCCCGCGCGCTGCGCAGGGCTCTCCCCTATCGGGGTGACGTCTCCCCCCCCGGCCCGGTAGTCTTTTACCTGCTGCTGCTTGCCCGCGAGCTGGGGGATGAAGTCTTGGCCGATGGACTTGTCGTCGAAGGTCAGTTGCGCCGAAGCGAGCACCGGCATATTGATCGTGACCTCCGCGGGGGGTCGCCCGCTGTCCACCCAGCCACCGTTGCCGTCGTTCACCCTCAGATCCCAGATGCGCGAGGGTACCGTCAGGGTGACCGGGCGGCGCACCACCTTCAGCCCCATGCCTCGCTCGCCACCCACGCCCATCTGCTTCTCGGCTTTGATTCGGGCATCCTCCAGATCCGCGAACTCGAACTTGCCTTGGCGCACTATGCCGGACAACCCGAACATGGTGGGAATAGCTGCCAGGTCTACGGACTGACGCAAGGCAGAGAGGGCGCCCACGTCTCCCTTGCCAGCGAAGCGTAGGTTTTGCTGGTTGAGGAAGGCACCGCGACCAATCTCCTGGGCTCGCGCGAGCAGCTCGGCGCCTCCCTCGCCCTGCAGGTTGACGGTGCCACCGAGGGCGTCCTGCAGAGTGGCCATCGTCTCGATCGCCTGCCGCCTGCGCTCGTCGTTGTCTGAGTTCGGCAGCAGCGCCGCGACGACGCTGCGATCGATCGCCGTGGGAGGGAAGGCGGTCTGAGCGTAGATGGCGACGGCGTTTCCTTCGCGGCTTTGCGTCATCAGGCTTTCGAGAGACTTGCGCTTCGAGTCGCCTCCGCGCGTACTTACGAGCACCTTGAGGTCGGCCTCGATTGCCGGAGCGGCCTCCCTCATCTCCTTGTCTATCGACTCAATGATCTGCGCCTGCTGCTCCTCGGAAGCCGCGGCCAGTTGCGCTTTCTCCGCTTCTAGGTCGGCTACGCGCTTGGCCACGTTCTGCGCGAGGGTCTCCCTGGTCTCTTCGTTGAGGATCGTCGCCCCGTCTTGGGCCTCCAAGATCGACTGCGCGTCCTGAATCTCTGCATCGATCTGCTCCGCTGTTCGCGCCGCGGCGGGCTCTTCTGCCGCCGCCGGAGGGGGCGCGGCCAGAGGAGCCTGCGCTCGGCTCGGAGCCGGCGCTGCGGCCCTCGGCGCAGGCGCCCGCCCCGCTCGTGGCGCGGGGGCCGCGGGAGGCCGCGTACCCTGCTTGACTTGCACCTCGGTTTGCTTCTGCAGCGCTTGACTGAGCCGAAGCAAGCCTTCGCCTTCGAGCTTCTCGCGCTCGGCTTCCTGTTGGTAGAGCGCAACGCCTTCTTCGCCGAACATGCCGAGGATGCGCAGGTCTGCGCGCCCAGCGCTCTGCAGTAGACGGTCCTGCAGCGGGGCAGGCAGAAGGCTCATTAGCCGCTCGCCCTCCTTGCCCGCCGCAGTCGTCGAGCGGATAGTGAATGTCTTCTCTGCCACCTCGATCAGCTCTTTGTTCGCGAGCTGTATCTGCTTCTCTGCCGCGATATCCCCGGCCAGCTTCGCCTGCTGGGGGAGGAACTCTCGGCCAGCGGCCTGAAGGCGCGCGGCGGCTGCTTCCCGCAGCGCCGCTCCCTGCGCCTTGCGCGCCACGATGGCGTCGCCGTAGCTTGCTCGCATCTGCGAGTACAGAGTCTGGTTCGCCTGAAGCTCCGTCTTCATGGCGTCGTACTGAATCTCCTGCGCCGCCAGGTCCTGCTTGATGGCGGTGTCGATGATCGCCATCGCCGTATTGGGACCCCCGCTGCGCTCGCTCTGGAACGCTCCGGCAGCCAGACTCATCGCCGCCCCCCACATCGCCGCCCCGCTGCTGTCGTGGAAGAGCCGCCCCGGACGCGGGCGGAAGCTGCCGACCTCGCGTCCTAGCTGCTGGATGTTGTGCGCGTTCTGCAGCGAGGACTGCAGCGCCTCCTGCTCAAGCTGGGCGAGGCCCCCTTGGAAATCCTCTAGCTTCTTGGCGTTGAGGTGGCTCTGCTTCGCCTTGGCGAGCTTGATCTCCCCGTCTACCTCGGCCTTTGCGATCTCGGCGATGCGCTGCTGCAGCATGCTCTGCATCTGCGCGATGCGGGTGTCCGTAGCTCCGACCTTGATCTCCGCGGAAACCTCGCCCGTCTTCGGCGACAGAGGGGCGCGGGGAGCGCGCGGCCGATCCGGCACCGACGCGGAGCGGACAGCGACCTTGGGGGCGGCACTCTCAGTCCCGTCTCCCTCATCGGGGGCGGGCGCAGCCTTTGCGGCCGGAGAAGCAGGCACAATGCTCTGCCGCAATACGATGTCAGGTCGAAAGAGCATGCCTTATCGCCTTCTCTGTCCCGGGGCCAGTCCGACTTGGTTGAGGTTCGCTGCTTCCAAGTCCGTCAGCCGCTTGTTCATCTTCGCCGTCTCTTCGGCTGCACCCTGCGTGGCGAGCAGCGCTCCGACGTCTCCCGCCGTGCGGGTGAGCCCACCGAAGAGCGTGTTCCATCTCTGCTTGCGTAGCTGCGCTAGCTGCGCCTCGGACTCCCTGCGCTCGCGTGCCGAGGCGATAGCCGCCTGACCGTACACATCCGAGAGGGTCCTCGAGCCAGCCATCTGCGCGTTGCGGAGCGCAAGGGCAGGCGATATGTCACGCCTGCCCAAGCTCGCCGCCATGATGTTGCGCTGAGCTTGAGAGCCTGCCAGCGCTCCCTCCCGCCGTGCGATGGTGTCACCGGCTGCGCTCGCCGCTAGCTGGTCTTCGAGCGCTGCGGTGGTGCGGAAGTCTGCGATGGTGTTGCCGATGGCTGCCGCGATACCTGTGCCGCCGACGATCGCCCCGCCGATGGACTTGGGGCTCGTCCAAAAGCCGTCTGCCTCGTCCTCCGGGGCAGCCCGCGGGGAGCCGGGTAGAGCGTAGTTAGTCGGGGTCGCGCCCGGAACGGGGGCTGCGGGGGCGCGGTAGTCGCTCGGGGTGAGTGCGTCGAGTTGGGCGGCCGCCGCGGCGGGATCGGGCAACGCGGGCTCCGTCACTGACGCCACCACCTCCTCGGTCCCCGCTGGTGTAGCCACCTCGAAGACGTCGGTGGCGGTGATCGATGGCCCCGGCTCTAGGCGGGGCGCGGGAGGGGCCATCGAGGGCGCTTCCCAAGGCTGAAGCCCCGCCATCTGTGCCGGCGTCATGGCGTCGAAAGCGGGCGTTAGCGAGGGTGCGCCCTCCGGGGTGATGCCCAGCGCCCTCTCCGCTTCCGCTGCCGCCTCCTGCGGGCCGATGCCCTCCGGGAGCAGGTCGTTGACCGTGCGGGAGCGAATCGCCGCCTCGGGGACGATGTTGCGCGTCCTTTCGCGGGCGATGCGGTCTGCGCGAGTGGCGTCCTGACGGACCGCAGGGCTCACTCGGTCAAGGACGCCGTACGGGTCCTCTTGTCCCGCCCAACCTTGGTCCATGGGAATGACGCCCGCGGGAGTCTTGTCGCCAAAGATCCCTGGCTCGGGCCCCGAATAGGTCGGGATCGGCTCGCCGCCCACGCCCATGTTGGCGTCGTACCAGGAAGGACTGTGCGTTAGCCCGTCCGTGTACATGTTGGGCGCCAGCGGCAGCGGGGGGCTCATGACGTCGGCGACGAGGTCTTCGTCGGAGCCGAGGTCGACCTCTTCCAAGCGCATCTCTGTCCCCGCTAGGCGAGACACCTCTTGCACCCAGTTCGCGCCTGTATTGAACTGCTTCCTGCCGCCGGGCTGCGCCCAGATCTTGCCCACTTCGCGCAGCGCATTGCCTGCAACGCGCTCGGCGTCGGCCGGGCTCATGCCTGCTCCGCGCTCGGTGGCCCTAACGTCTCGCAGCAGCTTCCCCTTGATCTCGTAGATGTAGTTGCGCAGGTGGCGGCTCGGGTCGTCCCCCAGGCGCTCCCGCTTCTGCTCGTCGCTCATGCCGTTGAGCGAGCGCTCCAGAGATCGCAAGATCTTGATGTCCTCGTCGACGTTCTCCGGCCCACGACCGAAGGCCTGCGCCGTGGCGTAGTCCGTCCCGAAGGTGTCGTTCCAGAACTCGATATCAGCTTCGGTAGCCATCAGCTATTCCCTCCCTGCAGACCGCCGAGCAGTACGCCGATGGCGGCGCCGCCGATAGCGCCCGGCACGCCACCCGCCTTCGCCCCCATCGCGCCGTACTGAAAGCCCGTAGAGAGTGCGCCCGTAGCGGCGCCTCCCCAGTTGAACTCATCTTCTTCTTCCTCGAGAGAGGGAGCCGTCGCGCGCATAGGGGCGCGGCGCTGCACTGGGTCTGGTGCAGCACCACCCCCGCCTCCAGCCATGGGCGCTGCCGCGGCGATGAGCTTGCCGAAGTCGATGGGCGCTGAGCCGCT
>JAAEPF010000008.1 GCA_024222295.1 Actinomycetes bacterium | reverse complement strand
TCCGAGTCGGCGTTCCTGTCGAATCGTGTCGTCGTGCTGTCGCCCCGGCCGGGACGCATCCACTCGATCGTCGAGGTCGACCTCGGTGAGCGCAACGAGGACACCCGTGAGGACCCGAGGTTCTTCGAGGCTTCGACCGAGGTTCGCGAGGCCCTGCGTGCCGTGGAGGACGGATCGTGAGCGCCGGCAGGCTCCGTGCCCTGGTGCCCCCGTTGGTCACCGGCGCCATGTTCCTCGGGGCATGGGAGGGCGGCGTACGACTGCTCGGGATCCGCGAGTTTCTGCTGCCCCGGCCGACGTCGATATGGGCGCAACTCACCGGCCAGTGGCCGACGCTCCGGCACGCCGGCTGGGAAACCGGTCGCATCGCCGTCAGCGGGCTCGTCGTCGGCATCATCGCCGGCGTACTCCTGGCAGTTCTCTCCACACGCTTTCGCACCGTCAACGAGGGCCTCACCCCGTTGGCGGTGGCGGTCAACGCCACGCCGATCGTCGCCCTGGCGCCGATCTTCAATGCCTGGTTCGGCATCACGGGAACGCTCAGCAACCAGGCGGTCGTGGTTGCCGTGGTGTTCTTCCCCGTCTTCATCAACACCGCCAAGGGCCTCGCCGAGGTGCACCCCGACGAGATCGAGCTGATGCGCTCCTACGCCGCGGGCGAGTGG
>JAAEPF010000007.1 GCA_024222295.1 Actinomycetes bacterium | reverse complement strand
GGCTCCACCGACTTCATCATCAAGGCCGTCGAGGCCGCCCCGGTGGGGGCAACCATCGGGGTGGGTACCGAGATCCACCTGGTCAACCGCCTCGAGGAAGAGACAGCCGACAAGACGGTTGTGTCGCTCGACCCCCTCGTCTGCCCGTGCTCCACGATGTTCCGCATCGACGCGCCCCACCTCGCGTGGACTCTCGAGAGCCTCGTGAAGGGCAACGTGGTCAACCGGATCGTCGTCGACGAGCGGACTGCGGCCGATGCCCGCTTGGCTCTCGAGCGGATGCTGTCGATCACCTGAGCGCGATCAGTCGCACTTCCTACCCAAGCGCCTTGGGCACCACCACCGGTGACGAGGCCAGTGCGGCGTCAAAGGCCTGCACGTCGCGCAGCTCTGCGTAGACGGCAGGATCTGCACCGGCGCGGCGCAACGGCCGGCCGTCGGTGGTGACGAGTATCTCGCCGTGGCCATCCAGCAGATCGACACTCACCACGACAGCGTCACCCGACCTGCCCGGGGTGAGCGTCCGCGAATCGGCGCCGGTGGAAAGGGTCACGGTCGAGTCGGGGGCTGCCACGACTTCGAAGGCCACGACCACTTCGGCGTCATCGGCGTCGTGTGACCTCACTGCGATGGAACCTTCTGCGCCCAACGCGTAGTCGCGTTCCCGGCCGGTCGAGGGGAACCCGGGCGTACCGTCGACGACGATGCCGAGCGGCCGGACCGCGTTGGCGCCGAATGCCTCCACCGCCGCGGCACCGTACTGCTCGGCGAGTTCGCTGCGGAGGTCATCCAGCAACCACCACTGCCAGGATCCGGCACTGCCGGCCGGGTCGCCCGCGACCGCAGTGATCGACTCGGCGAAGCCATCGACGTCGCCGAGCAGGTGGTGTGCCCCGTCGACGAGCACGGCGTCGAAACCGGCCGCGGCGGCGGCTTCGAGTTGGGAGTCGACGTCTTCGAGCGCCCAAGTGAGCTGCCAGTCCCCCGGCCCCCCGCGGAACGACCCCGAGGAGTACTCGAGGGTGTCTCCGAGCACCGGTGGCGCGAGGACCTGCCCGGGGCCGAAGTCACTGAGGTAGCTGCCCGCTGGCCACACGAGCACGCTCGAACCCTGGGCCAGGGCCTCCTCGAGCGCCGCTGTGGCCACCGCCGCCTCGGCTCGGAGCTCCTGGACGTGCTGGCGGTCAGGCAGCATCGAACGCTGACCGAGCAGCGCCAACAGCACGACCACAACCGTGCCCGCGAGCAAGCCCCGCGCAGCGGCGGGCTCGCCTTCATCTGTGCCTGCTGCAGCCCGAGTGACTGCACGGGTCACCAACACAGCGAGGACCGCTACACCCACGAAGGCGATGAACACGGACACCCGCGACCATGCACGCAGCTCCTGTGCGCCGAACCGGGCGATGAGCCAGCCGAGTCCGCCAGGCACGCCCACCGCAAGTGACAGGGCCACCAGCGCAGCGAGCCGGAGCATGAGCCCATCGGCGCGGCCGTCGCCGCGGCCGAGGTGCCTCAAGAGCACCCACCCCAGCCATGCCAGCCCGGCCGCCGCCACCAGGCCGACTGCCTCCGAAGGAGACGCGCCCCAGGTGTCGGCCACGCCGAACAGGTTCTCGCGTTGTGGCAGGAGCGACTGGATCGGGTCGAGGGCGAAGCGGGTGGAGTCCGACAGCTTGCGATCGAGCCGGGGCGCATCGCCCGACAGGAGTGCGGGAAGGCTCGACAGCACCAACACCAGGCCGATTGATGCGGCGACGGCGATGCCGGGAACGGCGGCACGCCAGTCGAGGCGTCGGATGGCTACGAGCACGGCGAGCATGCCCACGAGCAGCACCGCGAACAAGGCGTAGTAGGTCGAGGACAGCGCAACGGCCAGGACCGAAACGATCGTGGCGGCCAGGGTGGACCTGTCGCGCAGCAGATCACGGGCGCTTCGATGCCCTCCGCCTGGATTCCAACCGGTCCAGCGGCATGCCAGATAGACCGCCAGCGGGACCGGGTAGAGGCCGAACAGAAACAGGTGGCCTTCCTCGATGTGGTCGTAGACCGGTGACGTGAGGGCGAACACGAGACCTGCGGCGCCGGCGAGCAGGCTGGACGCCCCGAGCCAGCGCACGACCGCGAAGGCGGCCACGGCGGTGATCCCGACGACCGCCAGCAGGTGGAGGCTCAGCGCAACCCAGAGGTCACCGGTCACCGACTTGAGCACAGAGATCGCTGCGAGGTTTGCACGCTCACCGCCGCTGGGCGCCCACGCCCAGTCGACCCCGTGGGGAGCACCTGTCTCGGTCGAGTAGCCGGGCTCACCCAGCCAGTTCGCGGAGTCGACCAGCACGGCGTGCTCCAGGGAGTCGCCGCCCCAGGCCACCGGCTCGTCGAGCGGAAAGGGCACCATGAGAACGGCCGCGGCTGCGACAGCCAGCACGAACACCAACAAGCACTGAAGCGCCAGAACCTTGCGCGTTTGCTGCATGGCAGGGGTCAGCTGTGGTCCATGAGCAGGAGGCGGAACCCTGCGGACCGCATGGCGTGTGCCATCACGGCTACCGGGTCGCCACTGAAGCCGGGATCGACCTCGATGCGCTCCAGGTGGCGGCGCCTGACAAGCACCGGTCCGTGCAGGCCATCGACCTCGCGGACACCTCGCATCACGCTCACCTTCCACTCGCCGGACGGCCGCACGATCGCCGTGCGGAGCCGTCGGGCATGACTGCTCCAGGGATGACCCTTGACGCTCCATCCGGCGGCGCCGGCAAGGGGCACGGCCGACAGCACCGCTATGGCGCGCTCGATCTCCTCCTCATTGGGAGCCACCCCCCGGCCCATCCACACCAGGTCGTCGGGAAGCCCGGGCAGCAAAGGCTGTCGCCTCTCCACCTCCGTGGGCTGATGCATCACCTGCATACAACCAACATCGGCAGCGCCGGATGCGAGTTGAGGAAGTGTGGCGGTGCGCCGGTTCAGACATCCAGAACCGATGCCAGAAACTGGCCGGTGTAGCTCTCCCTGACCCTGGCGATGTGCTCCGGTGGGCCTTCTGCCAGCACGGTGCCGCCGCCGACTCCACCCTCCGGGCCGAGGTCGATGATCCAGTCGGCGGTCTTGACCACATCGAGGTTGTGTTCGATCACCAGCACGGTGTTGCCCTGGTCGACCAACCGGCTCAACACGGTGAGCAACTTGCGGATGTCCTCGAAGTGCAGGCCGGTGGTGGGCTCGTCAAGCAGGTAGATGGTGTGGCCCGTGGAGCGCTTGGCGAGCTCGGAGGCGAGCTTCACGCGCTGGGCTTCACCTCCGGAGAGGGTGGTGGCGGGCTGGCCGAGCCGCACATAGCCGAGCCCGACGTCGACCAGGGTCTGCATGTGCCTGGCAATCGGCGGCTGGTTGCCGAAGAACTCCAGCGCCTCCTCACACGGCAGGTCGAGAACCTCGGAGATGTTGAGCCCCTTGAAGGCGATGTCGAGCGTGTCGCGGTTGTAGCGGGCGCCCTTGCAGACCTCGCACGGAACGTAGACGTCAGGCAGGAAGTGCATCTCGATCTTGATCGTGCCGTCGCCCGAGCACGCCTCACAGCGCCCGCCCTTCACATTGAAGCTGAAGCGCCCCGGCAGGTAGCCACGCACCTTGGCCTCGTTGGTCTGGGCGAACAGCTTGCGGATCCGGTCGAACACGCCGGTGTAGGTAGCCGGGTTGGACCGCGGAGTGCGGCCGATCGGCGACTGGTCGATGTTGATCACCTTGTCGAGGAACTCGACACCTTCGACACGCCTGTGCAGTCCCGGGGGGATCTTCGAGCTGTAGACGTGCTGCATCAGAGACCGCAGCAGGATGTCATTGACGAGGGTCGACTTGCCCGACCCGGACACGCCCGTGACCGTCACGAAGCATCCGAGCGGGATCTCCACATCGATGTCACGCAGGTTGTGCTCACGCGCCCCCAGGACCTTCAGCCATTCGTCGGCGGGCTCGCGGCGCTTCTCGGGTACGGGGATGCTGCGCTTGTGGGCGAGGTACTGGCCGGTCACGGAACCCTTGGCACGCTCGAGGCCCTTCACGGTGCCCGAGTGGACCACCTGTCCCCCGTGCTCACCAGCGCCGGGGCCGATATCGACCACATGGTCCGCCACGCGGATCGTGTCCTCGTCGTGCTCGACCACCAGCACCGTATTGCCGAGGTCGCGCAGCCGCTCCAGCGTTTCGATCAGCTTGTGGTTGTCGCGCTGGTGAAGACCGATCGAGGGCTCGTCGAGCACGTAGAGCACGCCGACGAGTCCGGATCCGATCTGCGACGCGAGTCGGATCCGCTGCGCCTCGCCGCCCGAGAGCGTGTTGGCCGCCCGCTCCAGGTTGAGGTAGTCGAGGCCCACGTCGCAGAGGAACTGCAGGCGGGCATTGATCTCCTTGAGCACCTGTTCGGCGATGATCGCCTGGCGGTCATCGAGGTGCATCTCGAGCAGGCGCTTGCGTGTCTCTGCGATCGACAGGCTGCACAGCTCGTGCATGTTGAGCTCGTCGACCGTCACCGCGAGCGCCAGCGGGTTGAGGCGGGCGCCGTCGCACTCGCCGCAGGCCACCTGGCGCATGTAGCCCTCGATCTGCTCGCGCGCCGAGTCGCTCTCGGACTCGGCGTGGCGGCGCTTGAGGTAGGGGATCACGCCCTCGTACTTGGCCGAGTAGGTGCGGGTGCGGCCGTAGCGGTTGCGGAAGCGCACCTTCACCTTGTCTGCGCCGGGCAGGCCGTTGAGCAGGATGTTTCGCGACTTCTTCGGCAGCTTCGAGAAGGGCTTGTCGGCGTCGATCCCCTCCTCCTCGCACACCGAGTCGAGCAGGCGGTGGAAGTACTTGGCATGCCCGGACGCCCATGGAGCGAGCGCCCCCTCGGAGACCGACAGGTCGGGATCGGGCACCACCAGCTCCGGGTCGACCTCGAATGTGGTGCCGAGACCGTCGCACACCGAGCAGGCCCCGTAGGGCGAGTTGAAAGAGAAGTTGCGCGGCGCCAGCTCCTCGAAGCTCTTGCCGTCCGATGGGCGCGAGAGGCTCTCGGAGAACGTGAGCAGCTCGGGCTCGGCGTCGTCGTCGGCGCGGGGCACGATCTCGACCTGTGCAACTCCCTCAGCAAGGTTGAGTGCCGTCTCCATCGAGTCGGTGAGCCGGCGCTCGATGCCGTCTCGCAGCACCAGGCGGTCGACGACCACCTCGATGTGGTGGACCTCGTAGCGTGCCAGGTCGAGCTCGACCGGGAGGTCGTGGATCTCGCCGTCCACGCGGACGCGTGCGAAACCCTCCGATGCGAGCTCTGCGAGCAGCTGGTCGTAGGTGCCCTTGCGTCCCCGCACCACGGGCGCCAGCACCTGGAACCGGGTGCCTTCCTCCATCTGCAGGATCCGGTCGACGATCTGCTGGGGAGTCTGGCGTACCAGCCGCTCACCGGTCTCGGGGTCATGCGGTATGCCGACGCGTGCAAACAGCAGCCGCAGGTAGTCGTAGACCTCCGTGACCGTGCCCACCGTCGAGCGCGGGTTGCGCGAGGCCGACTTCTGGTCGATCGAGATCGCGGGAGACAGACCCTCGATCGTGTCCACGTCGGGTTTGTCCATCTGGCCGAGGAACTGCCTCGCGTATGCCGACAGCGACTCGACGTAGCGGCGCTGGCCCTCCGCATAGATGGTGTCGAATGCGAGTGACGACTTGCCCGAACCCGACAGCCCCGTGAACACGATCAGGCGGTCACGCGGCAGCTCGAGGTCGATGTCGTGAAGGTTGTGCTCGCGGGCGCCACGAATCACGATCCGGTCGCCGCTGGCCTGCTTCTTGGTCGATCCAGCCATCGCATCCACACTAGCCCACCAACAAAGTCACCCCGAACGTGTGTTCGCCCCCGGATGGACCCAACTGGCTCGGGGAGAGCACCACGGCTCGGGCATACTGGCTGCATGTCCTCGAGCACCGGCGTGCTGTTCCGCGTCACCACATTCGGCGAGTCCCACGGCGGAGGCGTCGGGGTGGTGGTCGACGGCTGCCCGCCGCTGCTGGAGCTCTCCAAGGCCGACATCCAACCCGACCTCGACCGTCGTCGACCCGGCCAGAGCCGCCTGGTCACCCAGCGCGACGAAAAGGACACGATCGAGATCCTCTCCGGCGTCGACGACGGGCAGACGATCGGCTCGCCGATCGCGATGCTCGTTCGCAACAAGGACCAGCGCTCGAGCGCCTATGACCACATGTCCGAGCTGTACCGGCCGTCGCACGCGGACTGGAGCACCGAGGCCAAGTACGGCACCCGCGCCGTGGCCGGCGGTGGGCGAGCGTCTGCGAGGGAGACGATTGCCCGGGTGGCCGCCGGTGCCATCGCCCGCAAGCTGCTGGCAGAGCGTGCCGGTGTGGAGGTGCTGGCCTGGGTGCAGCAGGTGCACGACATCGAAGCCGATGTCGACGGGGCCACCGTTTCACTCGACGAGGTGGAGGCCGACCCCACCCGCTGCCCCGACCCGCTGGCGGCGAAACAGATCACGGAGGCCATAGAGCAGGCCCGCCGCGATGGCGACTCGCTCGGCGGTGTCGTTTCATGTGTGGCCCGTGGCGTGCCCGCCGGGTTGGGCGAGCCCGTGTTCGACAAGCTCGAAGCCGACCTCGCGAAGGCACTGATGTCGCTGCCTGCCACCAAGGGCTTCGAGGTCGGATCAGGTTTCGCTTCCACACGAATGACCGGCAGCGAGCACAACGATGAGTTCGTTCCGGGTCCCCACGGGCGGCCGAGTACGACCACCAACAACTCTGGCGGGATCCAGGGCGGGATCTCCAACGGTGAAGCCGTCACGCTGCGGGCTGCGTTCAAGCCCACGGCCACCATCGCGTCGGCCCAGCAGACCGTGAACCGCGACGGCGCGCCCGTCACCCTCGAGGCCAGGGGGCGCCACGACCCGTGCGTGCTACCGCGCGCCGTTCCGATGGTGGAGGCCGCCACGCTGGTTGTGCTGGCCGACCACTACCTGCGCCAACGGGCCATCCAGCAGTAACTGCAGCCGGCCTCGCGAAGCAGCCGGTCAGCCGCCGGCGGAGCGAAGCTCGCGCTGCAGTTCCTTCACTTCGTCGCGGAGCCTGGCGGCTTCCTCGAATCGAAGGTCGGCCGACGCCTGGTGCATCTCCTCTTCGAGAATCGTGATCAGCGCGCCCAGGTCCTGTGGTGGCAGGTCGGCGAACTGGGCCGCCCTGGCCTTCTCGCCGGGGCGCTGCTTGCGCTTCCCCCCGGTGGGCAGCGGAGCCTGGCCGTCTTCGCCGCGCAGTTCGGCGAGGATGTCGGTGACTGCCTTGCGGATCGTCTGGGGGTGGATGTCGTGTTCGGTGTTGTAGGCCTCCTGCAGCCCGCGACGCCGGTTCGTCTCCGAGATGGCATGCGTCATCGAATCCGTGACCTCATCGGCGTACATGACGACCTGTCCGTTGACGTTTCTCGCCGCGCGCCCGATCATCTGGATGAGCGACCGGTTGGAACGCAGGAACCCCTCCTTGTCGGCATCCAGAATCGCCACCAGTGACACCTCGGGGATGTCGAGACCCTCTCGCAGCAAGTTGATGCCCACGAGCACGTCGTACTCGCCGAGGCGCAGGTCGCGGACCAGCTCGATGCGCTGCAGGGTGTCGACCTCGGAGTGCAGGTAGCGCACGCGCACGCCCATCTCGAGCAGGTAGTCGGTGAGGTCCTCGGCCATCTTCTTGGTGAGCGTGGTGACGAGCACCCGTTCCTCGGCCTCCACCCGCTCGTTGATCTCCGAGAGGAGGTCATCGATCTGGCCCTTCGTGGGCCGGATGATCACCTCTGGGTCGATCAGGCCGGTCGGCCGCACGATCTGCTCGACCACGTTGGTGGAACGCTCCAGTTCCCAGTCACCCGGCGTGGCCGACAGAAACACGACCTGGCCGGCACGCTCAAGCCACTCCTCGAAGCGCAGCGGCCGGTTGTCAGCAGCAGACGGCAGCCGGAACCCGTGCTCCACAAGCGCTTCCTTGCGGGAACGGTCGCCCTCGTACTGGCCATGAAGCTGGGGGATCGCCACATGGCTCTCGTCGATGATCGTGAGGTAGTCGGGCGGGAAGAAGTTGAGCAGCGTGTACGGCGCCTCGCCCCGGGCCCGGCCGTCGATCGGCCCGGAGTAGTTCTCGATGCCGTTGCAGAACCCCATCTCCTCGAGCATCTCGAGGTCGTACTCGGTGCGCATGCGCAGCCGCTGGGCCTCGAGGAGCTTCCCCTCGGCATCGAAGTGGGCGAGGCGTTGCTGCAGCTCCGTCTCGATCCGCTTGATCGCTGCATGGATCCGCTCGTCGGAGGTGGCGTAGTGGGTGTTGGGGAACACGACCAGCTCATCGAGCTCGCCGACCTTCTCACCGGTCAGCGGATCGACCACCGTGATGGACTCGACGTCGTCGCCGAAGAACTCGACGCGCACGGCGGTCTCGTCATAGGCCGGATGCACTTCGACCACATCGCCGCGCACGCGGAACTTGCCACGGACCAGGTTCTGGTCGTTGCGGTCGTACTGCAGTTCCACCAGCCGGCGCAGGACAGCCCGCTGGTCCACTGAGTCGCCCACCCGCACCACCAGCAGGCGGCCCGCGTACTCATCGGGCGAGCCCAGGCCATAGATGGCGGACACGGAGGCCACCACGATCGTGTCGCGCCGGGTCAGCAGCGCTGCGGTTGCCGAGTGACGCAGGCGGTCTATCTCGTCGTTGACCGAGGAGTCCTTCTCTATGTAGGTGTCGCTCGACGCGATGTAGGCCTCGGGTTGGTAGTAGTCGTAGTAGGACACGAAGTACTCCACCCGGTTGTTGGGGAAGAACTCGCGGAACTCGTTGGCCAACTGGGCGGCAAGGCTCTTGTTGGGCGCGAGGATCAGCGTGGGTCGCTGCACCTGCTCGATGGTCCAGGCCATCGTGGCCGACTTGCCCGAGCCGGTGATGCCGAGCAGCGTCTGGAAGCGCTCGCCACCCTCGATCCCGTCCGACAGGGCCGAGATCGCCTTTGGTTGGTCACCTGCCGGCTCGAACTCGGAAACGACCTCGAAGGGCCGCACCATCTTCGGCTCGGCCGGCGGCCCGACTGGCTGGGATAGATCGGTCACCCGACGATCGTACAGAGGGGGTGCGACACGGTCGGCCGCGCGCCTCCCCCGACACGGTCCGTCAGCTGGTGTGCGACAACCCCTCGATCCACTTCCAGCAAGCATCCACAGCAGTTTCGAGGTCCTCGGGCGTGCCGGAGTTGTCCACCACGTGGTCGGCCAGCTCCAGGCGCTCCGTGCGCGATGCCTGGTTGGAGATGCGGGCCCTGGCGTCCTCTTCATCGAACCCGCGGTGCTCCACGAGCCGCTGCACGGCCACCTCGGGGTCTAGGTCGACCACGATCGTGCCCACCAGTCCGGGCCAGCCCGAACGGTCCAGCAGGGGGATGTCGAGCACCACGACGTTGTCGCCGTCGGCCTGCTCGGCCACCCGGCGCTCGATCTCCTGATGCACACGGGGATGCACGATCATCCCCAGGTCGGCCAGTGCCTTGTCGTCCCCGAAGACGATTTCGGCAACGGCTGGTCGGTCGAGGGTGCCATCCGCGGCCACGATCCCCTTGCCGAACCGATCCACCATCTCCGCGAACACCACGGTTCCCGGACGCTGGAGGTCATGGACGATCGCGTCGGCGTCGACCAGAACGGCGCCACGCGCCACCAGGGCGGCCGAAACCGTCGACTTTCCCGAGCCGATCCCGCCCGTCAATCCGATCAACTTCACGGATCGGAGGGTAGACGGGCTGTGAGCCGCAGGTGACAAAAGCTCAGGGACCACGCGATGGCTGCCGATGGATGTCTCAAGGGCGAGACCGCGCAAGCCGGTGCGGCCGCCCCTGACGAGCCACATGCAGACCGCGCCACAGAATCCTCAACAGCCGGGGGACCCCACAGACGGGTCCGTGCCGGACGCGGCGTTCGCGCCACCGCCCGCTGCCGAGCCCGAGCAGCCGGCCGGCACCCCCGAGCCGACGCCCGAGCCGGAATCGGTCGGCGAACGCATTCGCAACCGCTTCTCGCGGGAACTGCGCGACGCCATGATCGACCCCGACGAACACCCCACGGGTGACTTCGACATCGTCACCCAGCAGGTGGCCGGTCCCGGCGAGGACCGCGTGGCCATCTTCTCCAGCCTGGTCACCGCGATGCGCCTGGCCACCGTGGCCATCTCGCTCCTCGTGGCAGCCAGCACCGATGACCTGGCCACCGGCACCCGGATCTGGACGGCCCTTGTCATCGCCTACGCCGTGTTCAGGGCATTCAGGCCCGTGCGGTACTCCGACGACCTCAAGTCGCTGCTGCGGGTGGTGGCCGAAGTCGCGTTCCACGTGCTCGCCGTCATATACACCGGTGGTTGGGATTCACCACTGGTGTTCACGCTTCTGACTCCGATCGCACTCGCAGGGTTGGCCCGCGGCTTCGGGTTCTCGCTGCGAGTCGGGATCACCGCGATCATCGCGGTCACCTGGCCCTTCGTGGTGCAATCGACCGACCAGCGCGAAGCCCTGCTCAGCTCGGCGTCGTGGGGTCTCATCATCCTCGTCGTGGCAGTCATCGCCGGCTATGCCCGGCGCATCTCCGGTGAGGCAGTGCGTGAGCGCGAACTCGCCCTCGACCGACTCAGCCGACTCTCGGACGCCAACACGCTGCTGTTCTCGCTGCACCGGGTCACCCAGACGCTTCCGGCCTCACTGGACCTCGACGACGTACTCGACTCGACCCTGTCACGCATGAAGTCCCTGGTGTCATACGACAGCGTGGCCGTGCTGTTGTTCGACGAGACCGACGGCCAGTGGGCGGTAGCCCGCCACCACGGCTTGCATGTGCCCCGTCGGCTCGGACCGACCGACCTCAGCCCCGGACTGCGCAAGGCCCTCGCCGAGAGCCGACCGGTGTACCTGCCCAACGTGCCCGCCGAAGGCGGCGGCCTCAACGACCGTGCAGGCTCCGGCATCTACACCGTCATGCCGGCGCGCGGTTCGATCATCGGCATGCTCGCCATCGAGCACAACGACCTCGAGCACTTCACAGCCCGTGACCTCGAACTGGTCGAGGGCTTCGTGGCACCAGCCTCCCTTGCAGTCGACAACGCACGGTGGTTCGCCCGGCTACGCACCGTCGGCGCGGACGAGGAACGCACCCGCATCGCACGAGACCTGCACGACCGCATCGGCCAGTCCCTGGCGTACCTGGCCTTCGAACTCGACCGCATCGTGGAACGCGATGCCGCCGGAGACCCCGTGACCGAGGAAGTCACCCAGCTGCGCGACGACGTGCGCGGGGTGATCCGAGAGGTCCGCGACACGCTCTATGACCTGCGCACCGACGTATCGGACTCGCTCAGCCTTGCGGACGTGCTGGATGAGTACGTCGCAAGGGTCACCGAGCGCAGCGGTCTGCAGATCCAGACCGACACCGACTCCGCCGCTCGCCTGCCATTGCTGCAGGAGCGCGAGATGTGGCGAGTAGCCCAGGAAGCACTGGCCAACGTCGAACGCCATGCCGAGGCGACCGCAGTGCGCATTGTGTGGCGTTGCGACGGACAGCGAGCCGTGATGGACGTGACCGACAACGGCGTCGGGTTCGAAGCCGGCAAGGCCGGCCGACTCGACTCCTACGGCATGCTCGGCATGCGTGAGCGCGCAGCCAGCATTGGAGCCTCGCTGGAGGTGCTCAGCGCCCCGGGGCGTGGCACCCGCGTGCGCTGCGTGCTCGACCCCGAAGCACAGCCCTCGGAGGAGCACGCCGCGCAATCGGGCGCAACCTCCACAACCCCTGCGGTTCAGACCGCGGTAGCAGGGAACTGACATGACAGTGCGACTGATGCTCGCCGACGACCACCGCATGCTGCGCGAAGGGCTGCGCCGTTCGATGAGCGACGCAGGCTTCGACGTGGTCGGAGAGGCCACCGACGGGGTCGAAGCAGTCCAGCTGGCTGCCCAGCTGATGCCCGATGTGATCCTGATGGACGTGACCATGCCCAACTGCGACGGGGTGGAGGCCTGCCGCCAGGTGAAGGACGCAGGGATCACCTCGAGCGTGGTGATGCTCACGATGCACGCCGACCAGGACGTGCTCGCAAACGCCATCCGGGCGGGAGCCGCCGGCTACCTGACCAAGGACTGTTCGACCCGCGAGATCGCCGAAGCGGTCCGCATGGCAGCCGAGGGCGAGACGGTGCTGTCTCCACAGCTCGCTCGGTCGATGCTCGAGGAGGTCCGCAAGCTCGACGAGCCCCAGGCCGTCACCGAGTCCGACGACAGGGTCATCTCCAAGAGGGAGGAAGAGGTGCTGCAGTTGATCGCTGACGGGTGCAGCACTCCCGAGGTGGCTGCACAGCTGTACATCTCACAGAAGACCGTCAAGAACCACCTGGCGTCGATCTACCAGAAGCTCGACGCCCGGGACCGCACCCAGGCGGTGCTGCAGGCGGTGCGGATGGGCATCGTCTCGCTTCAGTAGTCCTCACCCCCGGCCACCGAAGGGCCGGCCGCAATCGGCGTTCGCGGGAACCGAAACCCGAGGGGGAGCCCTCGCGGCCCCCCTTCGTCGCGTTCAGGCCCCATCCATGGGCCCCTGGTGGCGCTGCATCCCTCGGCTCCTGGTGGCGCGGCCAAGCCGCACAGGGCCGCTGGGGCGCCTGCCTCGGGCCAGCGCGGCTGTGGAGGCCGACTCTTCACAACCTCCTCCTCCCTCCTCCTCTCCGCTCTTCGCTCCTGCTCCCTCCTCGCTCCTCCTCCTCCTCCTCCTCCTCCTCCTCCTCCT
>JAAEPF010000006.1 GCA_024222295.1 Actinomycetes bacterium | reverse complement strand
GTCGCCACCTCTCGGTCGACGTCCTCGGCGGCCCAACCCAATATGGGTGCAACGACTTCGGCGACTTCACGGGCGCAGTCGACACCGCGGTGCGGGTACTCGATGGAGATCCGCATCCGGCGGGACAGGATGTCCTCGAGATGGAGTGCCCCCTCGGCCGCCGCGGCATATGCGGCTTCGACCTTCAGGTAGACCGGTGCGTCGGTGATCGGGCCCAGTAGTTCCGGCCTGTCCTCACCGAGCTTCAGCACCTCACCGATGAGCGCCCCGTACCGATCCAGCAGGTGCCGAACCCGGTATGGATGCAGGTTGTAGTACGCCCCGACGCTTTCAGTTTGGTTGACCAGCGCGAAGTATCCGTCGGCCCCCATCAGTGGAACCTTCTCGGTGATCGAGGGCGCCACCCGAGTCGGCACGAACTCCGCCGCGGCATCGATCGCGTCCTGCCCCATCACCCGGTAGGTGGTGTACTTGCCGCCGGCGATCGCCACCAACCCCGGCGCGGGCACCGCCACCGCATGCTCGCGTGACAGCTTCGAGGTCTCCTCGCTCTCCCCGGCGAGCAACGGGCGCAGGCCCGCGTACACCCCGTCGATGTCGTCGTGGGTCAACGGAGTTGCCAACACTGTGTTCACCGTAGCGAGGAGGTAGTCGATGTCGGCTTTGGTGGCGGCCGGGTGCGCCAGGTCGAGCTTCCAGTCGGTGTCGGTGGTGCCGATAATCCAGTGTGTGCCCCACGGGATGACGAACAGCACCGAGTTCTCGGTGCGCAGGATGATCGCGACCTCGCTGACGACGCGGTCGCGCGGCACCACGATGTGTACGCCCTTGGACGCCCGCACCCGAAATCGGCCGCGCTCCTTGGACAGTGCCTGAATCTCGTCGGTCCACACCCCGGTGGCGTTGACCACGACGTGGCCGTGCACCTCGGTGACCGAGCCGTCTTCGGAATCGCGTACCTGCACGCCGGTGACCCGGTCTCCTTCCCGCAGCAACGCCACCACCTGCGTCGAGGTCCGAACCACCGCGCCGTACTGGGCCGCGGTGCGTGCCACCGTCATGGTGTGCCGAGCATCGTCGACAACGGTATCGTAGTAGCGGATTCCACCGATCAGGGAGCTTCGCTTCAGCCCGGGGGACAGCCTCAGAGCGCCGGCGCGGGTCAGATGCTTCTGCGCCGGAACAGATTTCGCGCCGCCCAGCTGGTCGTAGAGCATAATGCCCGCCGCCATGTACGGTCT
>JAAEPF010000005.1 GCA_024222295.1 Actinomycetes bacterium | reverse complement strand
TGACGTGTCCGAGCATGTCCAGAAGCGCGC
The DNA here is from genome assembly GCA_024222295.1 of Actinomycetes bacterium. Taxonomy (NCBI): domain Bacteria; kingdom Bacillati; phylum Actinomycetota; class Actinomycetes; species Actinomycetes bacterium. Next base: position 1,272 of record JAAEPF010000005.1, on the reverse strand, counting down.
GGGGTTGAGCTTTTTGTCGTGGGCATGGGCATGGGGCGTGCTCATGGAGCACTACCCCCAGGCCGCGGTGACGTTCGAGCGCTTCGAGGGTCGGGATGTGATGACCTACGCCGACGGGACCTGCTCGGTGCATGTCTCGGTCGAGATCGATGGCATCACCCGCGAGATGTGGTTGCCGGTGATGGACCACCGGCACAAGGCAGTGTCGCAGCCGACAGCCCGCCAGATCTCCGATGCGAAACAGCGCGCCTGCTGCAAGGCATTCGCGCTGTTTGGGCTCGGCCACTATATATACGCAGGCGAGGATCTGCCCCCGGCGGAGACGCCCGAGGCTGCACCGATCAAGCGCTCTGCGCCCCGCGGAGGCGGCGCTCCGGGACCCACATCGAGCAGCACCCGCGCGCTGGAGGGCATGGTCCAGGCGCACTCGTCGCTCGGCTCGCTGTACTCGGACGATCAGCTCCGGCACGCGATCCATGCCTCCACGCAGGTAGTGCATGACTATCTGCTGAGTGTGTGGCTGGCCCGAGAGGAGGCCCTCGGCGGCGGTCCCGATGACCGCCCCGACTTCTCTGCCCGAGACGAGCAGCCCGGGCAGGTGCAGGACGTGGCCAGCAACTAGGTTGGACCCGCATGTCGCGGGTCTGCAGCGAGTGAGGACAACATGGCAGGACCGATATTTGCAGTCTCCGTGACGATGAAATCCGACACCGAAAAACGCTGGGATCTACTCTCGGCATGGAGAAACGAGCGCATGGAGAACCGGCTGCAGGTGACGATCGCCGCGCAGACCGACACCGGTGACACGAAATATCCGATGATCACTCTGACCGACTGGCTCAAGGGGGTGGCGAGCGGAGAGGGATTTTTCGTGGATGTGCGGGTGGACAAGCCCGCGCTGCTGGCGTGGCTGCAGAGCGCGCCTGCCGCGCGGGAGCAGCACGCGAGTGATGCCCCGTTCTGATCCGCCGCCGGACCTCCCGGCCTACCTGATCGAGGTGGGTCGGGACGGTGCGCTCTGGCGCGGGGTGATGACGCTGCGCGGCGCGCGTCGCAGTCTCACCGCGGAGCCTCATACCCTCGGGACTCTGCTCGACCTGGCAGCGCGCGCCATCCTGGAGGCGGAGCGATGAAGATCCTATCACTGTTTTCTGGCATCGGTGGGCTGGAGCTGGGCCTCGAATGGGCGGGGCTCGGGGTGACCCGGTGGCAGGTCGAGCAGGACGCATTTGCGCGCCAGGTGCTGGCGCGGCACTGGCCCGACGCAGAGCG
>JAAEPF010000004.1 GCA_024222295.1 Actinomycetes bacterium | reverse complement strand
GGTGTGCAGAGTCGCACGTCGCTCTCGGCGACGGCGAGCGCGTCCTCCAGCACGATGCGCACCTCGGCCTGGGTGGCCTCGACGGCTCCCGACGCCGAGGCGTAACTGACTTCGACTGCGCCCGGCGAGATCATGATGGTGTCCACGGGAAGCCCCAGGATAGCGCGGGCATGCAACTCGAACTCCGAGAGCCGCTGCGAGCGCATGGTGACCAGCCCACTGTCATGAGGCCGGGGTCGAACGTCGGCAAAGTACACCTCGTCTCCGCGCACCAACAGCTCCACACTGAACACACCGCGGCCACCCAGCGAGTTGACGATGCGGGCGGCGATCGACTTCGCCGCATCCAGCGCCGCCGGCGCGAGCTGCTGAGGCTGCCAGGATTCCAGGATGTCGCCGTCCGGCCGGTGATGACCGATCGGCTCGCAGAAATGCACGACCGGGCCTGCGGGGCCAGTGGTGCGCACCGTCAACAGCGTCACCTCGACATCGAACTCGACCGCAGTCTCGGCGATGACACGTTGCAGGCTGAGCCGTCCACCGGCGACGGCACGGCGCCAGGCAGGCTCGATGTCCTCGGACCGCAGCAGTACCGATTCGCCTTCCCCGGGTGCCGCGGCGACCGGCTTGACCACGAGAGGAAAACCCGCGTGCTGCGCGATCGCGGCGAGCTCCGCTGCTGAACCGGCGAACCAGAACGGGG
>JAAEPF010000003.1 GCA_024222295.1 Actinomycetes bacterium | reverse complement strand
GGATAGAAGAGTTACACCCTGGGAGGAGAGTCGAGCACAGTCATGCACGTTGCGGACGCCGGCGGCTCGACGGCGTGGTGGCTTCTTGCTCCTCTCTGTGGTCGCTTCTTGCTCCCGTCCTTACGTCCTCTCCACTTCCTAGCACTGGGCTGTCAGGAGGTAGGATTGGTAATGGGTTCGATCACTCCCTGTCTGGCAGGATGCAGCTGACTGTGAAGTGCCTGGCCCTCGGGGTCCTCACCGCCGCCTACACCGTCGTCTCGAAGAGCGTGAACATGTGGTGCACTGTGTACGAGGTCGAGCTAAGGGAGGGGAACCCCATCCATTGCGACGTCATCACCAGCGCCGTGAACACCTGTGAGTACTCCATCCAGCCCTGCACCTCGATCGAGCGGAGCCTGGGGTGGCGCACCTACAACTCCTCTCCGCAGGTTGGAAGGCAGGAGGTCAGTTGAAGTTGATGCCTGGGACGTTTTTCTGAATTACGTTGTCCAGGAGTTTGACGAGCCGGTTGACGACGCCTCCCAGCTCGACGGTGCTGGCGGCAAGGCCGACTTCGACAAGTCGGAGGAGGCGGACAATGCTGACGGCGCCGGGGACGAGGGCTTCGACGCGGTGGTGACCGGCGGCCCGTCCATCATGGTGAACGTGATCCAGGTCTCCACGAAGTCGAAGGCTGGCGCAGTGGAGGAGGATGAGGCCACAGGTTCCGCCGACCGCCGACGGCCGACCGCTGGCAAGAAGGAGTTCGAGCTGGTGGACGGCAGGGAGGTCGAGGCTGAGGACGGACTCCCCGGGCCCTTCGACACTGAGTTCGACTTCCAGGGCGACTACAGCGTCGTCAAGATCGTCGGCTACGCCGTCGCCGGCATCGTGCTCATGGTG